>JABGPV010000339.1 GCA_018644785.1 Deltaproteobacteria bacterium
TCTCCTTTCTTAAAGGGGAGTCAGCCCCGCTGAGCGGGGTTCAACCAGTATGATGCACCAGTGTAACACAACAAACTTGAAATTAGAAATTAGAAATTCGGTGCCGTATTTGCGCCCTGATACTTTCCCAATTTCCTTATCCCGGAAGTATGGATCGTGGCAGTTTTGTTGTTGCGCGGGCTGGATTTATCTATTATGTTCGTCGGGTACTGTTTTGAGGAAAACACTTATCATGAAAGATAATCTTTCGTGCCCACACTGCGGAAAACCGGTTTTCCGATATCGTAACCCTTTTCCGACCGTGGACATCATTATTGAAATCGAACGCCGCGCTTCAAACGGCATCGTTTTGATAAAACGAAAAAACCCGCCCCACGGCTGGGCACTTCCCGGCGGTTTTGTGGATTATGGAGAAACCCTTGAGTCAGCTGCCATCAGAGAAGCACGGGAAGAGACATGCCTGGACGTGACCCTTTCCTGTCAACTGGGCGCTTATTCCGATCCATCAAGGGATCCCAGGCATCATTCGATCTCCGTGGTCTTTGTTGCAAAAGCCATCGCCCATGTTCAAAATCGCTGGCCCAAGGCGGCAGATGATGCGGAAGAAGCGGGCATTTTCGAAGCGCATGCCTTACCGAAACCGCTGGCCTTTGATCACGAAAAAATCCTGAGAGACTATTTCAAAAAATGTGGCAAAAAAAGCTGAAAGCCATCCGTCTGCCGGTTCTTCTCTTTTTATCTCTAACGGTCTTACTGGGACTCCTTCTCAATCTTCTCATCCAAACCGATTCGTTCCAACACTATCTTCTGGAACAACTGTCACGAACAACAGGGTATAAACTGAGCGCTGAAAAGATAAACCTCAACTTTTCCAAAGGCATCGGCATCAGGGCCCGTAATTTCAAGGTATATACACCCGATGGACATGTGACGGCAGGGGCCGCCAGAATCAGGATGAATTTCAGTCTTAAAGATCTTCTGAGGGGCCGGATTGTCCCCACGGAGTTGGCAATCCTTGACCCCAAAATCCACCTGGCCGCTAAAAAGGACCATGGACTTTCCTTTCAGGGAAAGGGTCCGGTTTTAGAAAAATCCTACACCCGGATATTGGCGGCATTTCCACTGGTTTCCCTGGAAAACGCCCATGTTGTTCTGGAGACAGCCGGCCTGACTTCGAAAACGTTGGCCCTAACTTTGAAAAGTGGGCAACTGACCAGGAAATCCAGGGATCCGGTACTTCTGGAAGCTTCTTTTCATGGCACCGCCCTCTATAACGGTGCGACGGCGCCCTTTTCCGGTAGAGGGGTGATTGGTGAAAACGCTGAGAAGGGCTTGTGGATTGATAGCCAGTTCAATTTGAAGGAAATACCCCTGACCCGACTTCCCCTGCCGGAAGATCTGCCGGTCAAAAAAGGGGTTGTGGGGATAAATGCCGCGATCAAAGGGCGCTTGGACGGAATTCTCTCAATTGAGGGGAAGCTGATCTTCAGGGAGCTTGACTTTCTCTTGATTGATGAAGGGGACAAAAAAGCCTTTTCTTTTGATCAACTCGCTGTCCCCTTCAATGCTTCGTATGTGGACTCGATATTGAGAATCCCCTTTTTCCAGATTCAAAACACCGATTTCACACTGAACGGCGCTTCGACCTTTAATTTCACCAACCCGAGTGATCCTCACCTGGATTTGAAGGTTAAGAGCCCCTTTATGACGCTGGCTACATTCAAACGGATATTCCCTACATCTTTGCTGCCCATCTGGCTGGAAACCCGCATTTTTTCCATTTTTTCCGGCGGTAGTGTTTGCGTGGACCTTTTTTCTTTAAATGGCCCATGGCGCAGGTTGGAAAATCTTGATCTTCAGGAAAACGCCGAACTTCTGCAGTTGCAAATCACATGCAAAGGGCTCACGGCCTTCAAGGATGAACAGGCTTTGAAAGTGGATCGGGTTTCGGGGAACCTGGAAATCAGAAATGGGGAAATTCATGTGTCAGGGATCAACGGACATTTCGGAGAATCAACCATCGAAACGGGAGGCCTGTTTCTAAAAGATCTATATGTAGAAGATCCGTACGTCCGAGTGACCGCTTCGGGATCATTCCGGGTGGAAGACCTCATGACACAAACCCACCTGCAACTGATTCCTCCTGAAGTCCGCACAAAATTTCGCCAGATTGAAGGTGCTTCCGGTAGACTGGATGCGGACGTCAACATCGTGTATGAGCCCGGATGGCATTTTCCAAGAATAGAAAAAGGCATGATCACGTTTATGGGTTGCACCCTTGATGATCCGGATATTCCTTTCCCGATCCTGATCAAGGAAGGCGCCCTTACCATCACCGCTGAAAATGGGAAAAATTTTGTCGCTGAAGGGCAGTGGGGCAAATCAAGACTCAGCGCTTCAGGAAGTCTGGGGGACAACTGGCAAACAGGGGAAGCGCACCTGGTAGCCATGGCGGATATGGATGAACTGCTCGGCCATTTCTATCCTGACCTGAAAGCATCCACCACATTCAAGAACCGGATTCCCTGTCAAGTGAGCCTCTCCAAAAAGAAAGCCTGGTCCTTTCACGGTGCATTGGATCTGAAACAGGCGTTTCTGGAAACGGAATCCATGACCGTTGCCCCCTTTTCCAGTGAAGGCAGCGTTCTCTTCAGCGGCGGCATTTTACCCAAGAAACGGTTTACCCTCAGGAATCTGCAATGCAACCTGGGAAAGTCATCCTTTGCACTGAGCGGCGCCTATGACCTTGCGAACAAGGACACCTTTAACTTCAACGTATCCACCAAAAAACTTCTCCTCGAGGACCTGGGGATTCGGTTCAAGAAAGGTAATTTCACCGCTGAAGGAGATCTCAATTGTAAGATTTCGGTAACCGCATCTCGCAAGGACCCGACAAAAACCCGGGTATCGGGGCAAATGGAAGGGAAACAACTCTCTTTTGTCACAAGGGCTTTTCCCCACCCCATCAAGGACTGTCATTTTAAACTGAAATTTTCCGGAGATAACGTTTTGATTGAGTCCCTCGCACTCAAATTGGGAAAAAGCCCCTTTCAAGTGAAGGGTGAGTTTCAAGGATGGGAAGGAATGAGAGGGGATATCGCTGTTCGCTCCGATCTCCTGGACCTGAATGATCTGATTCCCCCGGAAATGGGACAAAAATTCAAGAAAGGGAATTTTAAATCGATCAATTTTACTGAAAACGGAAGCGACCAGATGAGGCCCGGCTGGAGGAGAGGCGCCCACCACTTTGTGGAAACATCAGACGTTCATCTGAACATAACAGCCCCTCGGGTCCAGTGGGAGGAAGCCGAATTCGGCCCCCTTGAAATTGAGTGTGCATTACGCTCCAAGGACCTTTATATAAGCCGATCCAGCTTACGGTTCGAACGGGGCAGACTCCTGTTGCGGGGCCATCTGAAACGGGGGAAAAAACCGGAGATGCTTTTCACCAGCTACCTGGAGATGGACCGGCAACCCCTGGAAGATTTACCAACGCCCCTGTTATTCGTTAAAAATCGACTGGAAGGCAAGCTGACCCTGGAAGCCCTGCTTTTTGCCAAAGGAAATACAAAAAAGGAGCTGCTTTCAAGCCTCACGGGAAACGCGAATGTTCTTCTGGAACAAGGGGTGGTCAGAAAGAGTAACGTATTCATCAAGATCCTGGACAACATGAGCCTGACCCGCGCTTTTGAAACAAGGCCTGAACATCTCTCAAAAGACGGCCTCTATTTCAATCGCATTGAGGGTCGCCTTGACATCGATAAAGGGATTGCCAAGGCCGGCAATCTAACCATGGAAAGCCCCGTTTTCAACGCCGTGGCAGAGGGACAGGCAGATCTTCGCACCGGCATGATGGATGTGGAAATCGGCGTTCATCCGCTGACCACGGCGGACCTTCTGGTCAACCAAATTCCCGTACTGGGATACCTGTTGCGAGGAGACGATAACACTTTGGTGGCTGAATATTTTCAGGTGGACGGAAAGATGTCCCATCCGAATGTTGAATACATGGCCTTTAAGAGCATGAGCCACGGCACCTACAGTTTTTTCAAGCGATTGTTTCTCGCCCCCCAAAGGCTCTTTCAAAATATCAGTGAAGCTGCCAGTGACTTTGAACATAAGGGATTGCCATTGCCGGATAAAAGTCTTCAACCGGAATACGACATGGCAAATTGAACCGCTGAAAAATTTCGGTCCAGCGGGTTTCCTCAGAAGGTTGCAAAAAATATGGAAGCCTGATAGATAAGTGGGCTCAAGGAATCACAGAAAAAGGCCATTTGATGAGGGGTATTGCCGCCGGCTCATCATGGCCGGAACAAGCAGAGGACTATATTATGGCCAAGCCAGAACTTGTCGATATTTTCAAAAAGAGAACCCGGCACCCCTTCAGACCCAGATCTTCGGACGTGATCAACAGGCTGTTTTCCGATTTTATGCCTTTTGGTTCCTATCGAAGCGACTCCCTGATTGCGGGATCGTGTCAATATGCGGGAAAGTTGCTCTATGTTGTCGCACAGCAGAAACCCAAACCGGAAAATCTCCGAAGCAGTGAGGACCTCAAAAAACTGAATTACGGCATGCCCACCTCCGATGACCACTCGGTAATCCTTTCCGTTTTGAAAACGGCCCGTGAACAGGATCCGGAAAACACCTTTCTTTTTTCCATTATCGATACCTACGGGGCTGATATTTCCATGTATTCGGCCCAGCGATTTCAGGCTTTTTTTATCGCCCAACTGATTCGGGAATTTCTGGCCATTCCCATCCGAACCATCTCTCTGATTCTTGGAGAGGGGGGCAGCGGCGGCGCCCTGGCGATTCAGGTCACCGACATACGGGGTCAGATGGAGGATGCCCTTTATGCCACCGCCCCCCCTGAAAGCATGGCCTCCATTGTGTTCAGAGATCCGGAACGGATTGAAGACGCGCTCGCCATTTTGAAACCGGGCGCCAAAGATCTGAAAAACCTGGATGTTATCGACCGCATCGTGCCCTTCTCCGAGGACGTCACCGATACCACCGCCATGACC
>JABGPV010000034.1 GCA_018644785.1 Deltaproteobacteria bacterium
GATCCATGCGGACCGAACCCGGCTGCAGCAAGTCCTGGCGAACCTGCTGGACAATGCTTTGAAATACGGCGGAAAGGGCGGCAAGGTGAAGGTTGAAGCCATGGAAGAAGGTCAGAGCGTTGTGATCTCCGTGTCCGATGAAGGCATGGGTATCGCTGAAAATGAAGTGCCCAGGATCTGGGAGCGATTGTATCGCGGCGATCTCAGCCGCTCCAGGCGCGGCCTTGGACTGGGTCTCAGCTTTGTCAAAGCCATTGTTGGGGCACACGGGGGCACGGTTCACGTGAACAGCCAATTGAAGGAAGGATCCACTTTTATTGTTAAACTGCCGCGATCAGAGGAAAAGCCTTAGGATTTTGGATTGTTGACTGAGGGTTCGAGGCCCTTACCCTTGGCGCTAATAGAGACCGGTCACAATTTGTATTTTTTCGTTCAGTTTTTTGATAAGATCTTGGGAAATGGAACCAATTTTTGATTTTCTCAAACGTTTCTTGTCTACACATCTCAGTTGAAAGACCTTTAGTTTTGAGTCATGTTGAAGGTTTGAAGTCCCTTTAGGAAGAAAGATCTCGTGAAAATGAATCTTTTTACCTTGAACCTTTGTAATAGGCGCAACGATTACCAAAGGCCCGCTTCGGTTAGCAGCATTAGGGGAGATAATGACACAAGGTCGGGTTTTCTTTATTTCGGCGCCGATGGTTGGATCCAGATTTATCCAATAGATATCACCCCTTTGAGGTGACCTCATTTCCAGCCCTCCAGAGTGATTGTCTCCCATTCTTCATTGACAGAGAGGTCTTCAGCTTCTGCCTCAGTACATGCTTTTGCTAATTTATCATCTATTACTCTTCTTCTCAACTCTTTTAGATATATTTTACAAGCTTGATCTAAAAAGTCTTTCCTTGTCTTAAAAGGGTTGAACGCGTCTATTTCCTCAAGTAATCTCTTTTCAAATAATACTGTGGTCTTTACTTTGGGGCTTCTCGTGCCATAGTGTGGCTCCATAAATTACCTCCTATAGTCCATCCAAATATACTTCTTTTTATGCTGCCTTTAGGCTGCCTGTCAAGATTCTTTTTCTAACAGGTTCATGAATCTTCCTCTTTGTTATCAAAACGATGAAATTGCCGCTCTGAAACATAAAGGCCCACCAGGGAAGCCATAAAGAAGATCAGATAAAACTGACCGATAAGCCCTTCCAGGATGGTCAGGGTTTGTGCCATGCCCGAAAGTGCTACCACCTCGCCGTAGCCGATGGTCAACAGCGTCACATAGCTGTAAAAAAACATGAGTTTGTACAGCGATTGCATGTTTTGGGGTTGTCCGTGCACCCCGAAGTTGAAGGAACCGGGATGGAGGATCTCAATGTTTACAAATAAAATTGTCCAGAATATCCCCAACAGGATGTAAACACACAACCCCCCCATGACGCTGTCCGCACTGATCTCCCTTTGTCGGGTCACGGCAGCGGCGATCAAGAACGTCACCAGTCCGAGATAAGCGCATGATATGAAATTGGTGGCAATGAGAGCATGCTTGTTGTCGGTGAAATAGCTGCTGCTTTCTCCTAAAATGGTGCAAGCGCCAAGGACGATGGTCAGCTTGAAGAAACGGCTCTTTCGAACGGAATAAGCGGCTGCTGCCAAAAAAAGATAGAAGATGGTGTCTCCCACGTAGCCGGCGGCCAGGCTCCCTTCAAAAAGGGGTGTCGTAATCAACTGCGCGATAAAAAGTGCCAGTAGAAAGCCGAAGCGATTGCTTCCGCCGCGGTAGCGTGCGTGATCCGGTTTCATGGTTGAGTTTCCATTGAATACACCTCACATCAAGTGAAACGTTTTTAGTTCTGCGGCCGTTTTTTCCATGCCGGAATGCGAAAAAATATCACATAAAGGGTGGGGATGAAGACCAGTGTCAGGACGGTGGCAAAGAGCAGTCCCCCCATGATGGTGATGGCCATGGATCCGAACAGGTTGTCGTTGACTAAAGGGATCATGCCGAGGGTCGTGGTGCAGGCGGTGATCAGAACGGGCCGGACACGGGTCAAAGAGGCCTGGATCACTGCCTGGTAGCGTTCGGTCCCTTTGGCGATCCACTGATCAATCTCTCCTATCAAAATGACAGCGTTTCGAATCATCATACCGATAAGACTCAGCATGCCCAGCATGGCCATGAACCCGAAACCCTTGTGGGTGAGGAGGAGGCCGGCCGTGATGCCGATAATGGAAAGGGGAAGGGTCAGAATAATGATCAGGGGCTGACGCACACCGTTAAAAAGGAGTACCACGAGCGCCAGCATCAGGGCCAGGGCCAGGGGGACCTGGGCATAGACGCTCTGGTTGCTTTCGTTGGCGAATTCGTACATGCCGCCCCAGGAAAGGGAATAGCCCGGGGGGAGTGGGATGGCTTCAATGAGCGGCGCCAGTTCGTTTCGGAGTTTCACGGTGGTAAAATTCGCCTTGGGATTGCATTGGACGGTGACGGTGCGGATCCGGTCATAATGCCAGATCATGGCGTCTTGCATCTGCACTTCATGGCCCGTGATTAAGGCAGCAAGAGGGCGGCTTTCGTTCCCGTTTCCCCAGACCGGTACATTGTCCAGATCGGGGGTGGTGAATCTTTCGCTTTTGGGGGCCCGCACCAGAATGGGGATCAGTCGATCCCGCTCTCGGAAGTGGCCCATGGGGATGCCGTGGGTCAGGCGCAGGAGGGCATGGGCCACATCAGGGCGGGTGATGCCCATGGCTTTCCCGTCCACCTGAGAAAATTCGGGGGTCCAGATGGAAATGCGGTTGCGCCAGTTATCCCGAACATTTTTGGATTGAGGATGGTTGGCCATAATACCTTTCGCTTTTTCAGAAAGGGCGCGCAGGATTTTGGGATCGTCACCGGAAAAGCGGGCCTCCACCTCGTATTCCGGTCCCCCGGACTCATTAAAGGGGATCACCAGGGGGTCGGCGTCCGGATAACGGGACGCGATATGGGTCCGGGTGCGCTGAACCAGGTCATCCACATCATCCGCGGAACGGGTATTCACGATGATGATGCCGTAACAGCTGTGCGGTTGCTGGGGAGTGAAGGTCAATAGAAAACGAAGGGGGCCGCTCCCCACAGTGGTGGTAACGCTTTCGACCTCCGGCCAAGACCGGAGTTCCTTTCCAAGTTCTTTAAGGTCTGCCGATGTCCGCTCAATCCGCGTGCCTTCGGGAAGCCAGTAGTTGATCTGAAACTGGGCCCGGTCCGCCGGTTGCATGAAAACCTGTTTCATGAATTCGGCGCCCCATCCGGCCAGAAAAAGAAGCCCTGCCATGAAAAGCACGGTCAGCCACCGGAAACGCAGGGCGTTGTTCAGCAGAAATCGGTAAACCCTGTAGAAGCTATTCTGGTAGGGCGTTTCGGTTTTCTTCTGTTTTGCGGCTTTAAGAATCTTGGCACTCATCACGGGTACCACGATCATGGCCTGAAGCCAGCTGATGGCCAGCGCGATGGCCACCACGTCAAAGAGGGTCTTGCAGAATTGACCGGTGCTGCTTTGGGCCAGATCAATGGGCAGGAAACTGGCGCAGGCCACCGCAGTGGCCACGATCTGGGGCCATCCCGTGGCCCGGGCCGCGTCCACACAGGCCTTGTCCGTGGCGAGATTTCCGTCCCGGAGCCGCACCATTACATTGTCCGTCACCACCACTGAATCGTCCACCAGCATGCCCAGTACCAGGATGAGGGAACCCACGGAGACCATCTGCAGGTCGATGCCCAGCCAGTACATGACCAGAAATGTCCCGGCGATGTTGATGATGAGCCCATTGGTGATCACAAGGGCGCTCCTGAAACCCAGTGACAGCATGAGTACCACGAGTACTATGGCTATGGCCTCCAGCAGGGACGTGATAAAATCCTTCACCGATTCCATGACTTCCCGGGACTGGTAGTTGACGATGTCTAAAGTGAGACCGGCCGGCATGTGGGCGGTCATCTCCTTCAGTTTTTTTTCCACGGCGTTTCCCATTTGAACCGTATTGCCGTGGCTCACCGTGGAGATGCCAATACCGATGGCCGGTTTTCCGTTATGACGAAAGAGCACCTGGGGGGGGGCCTGGTAGCGCCGTTCAATAAGTGCCATATCCCCCAGCAATACCTGCTGTCGGCCATTGGCACCGGAAACCACCAGGTTCCGGATGTCCTCCACCGTTTGGAAATTTCCCGTGGGCATCAAGGAAACCTTCTGCTGCTGGGCGTTGAGGCTGCCGGAATAGGTAATAAGGTTCTGGGCCTGAAGGGAATTAATGATGTCATGGGGATGGATTCCCAGGGTCGCCATTCGGGTGCGGGAGAGTTCCACCACGATCTGCTGGGGTTGGATCCCGAAGAGTTTCACTTCCGCAACATCGTCGCATCCTTTAAGGCGTTTCTGCATATATTCCGCGTAACGGCGCAGCTCTTCATAGGAAAATCCCGCTCCGCTGAGCGTCAGGAATACGCCGTAGGTTTGTCCGAAATGGTCGATTATCTGCGGTGGTCCGGCGCCTTGGGGAAGAAGTCCCTGCGCATTATGAATCCGCTCCCTGAGGTTGTTCCAGATCTGTGGCATGGCATCGGGCGGGAAGGAATCCTGGATATCCACGAACACCGTGGAAATATCGGGCTGGCTCATGGAGCGCACATGCTTGAGGCTGCCAAGCTTCTGGGCCGCCTTTTCAATCACCTCAGTGACCTGAAGTTCCACCTCCTCGGCCGATGCGCCCGGGTACTCGGTGATCACCACTGCCGTCTGAATGGTGAAGGTGGGATTTTTGAGCTTGCCCATATTGAAATAGGCGGAGATGCCCCCCAGTACGATGAAGAGGGAGAAGATCATCACCGTTGTTTTATTTCGTATGGCCCAGTCTGTGATGTTCATAGGTTAATTAGATATAAGGTTTTAGGTGAAATGTATAAGATAACAACTCAATAATTCAGGCAATATCATGGGTTTCATTTTAGGATGAGAACCCGCTGTCCGTCTCTGAGCTTTCGAACGCCTGCTGTCACCACCCATTCTCCGGTCTGAAGACCTTTCTTGACTTCAATGCCCTTTGCTGTGAGGTTCCCCAGTTCCACCTTTCGATCTTGCACGGTCCCTTTCTTTTGATCAACCACCCATACCCGGCTGTTGCCTGTGGGGTCGCTTGATACGGCGCTCAGGGGAATCTGGATGGTGCGATCATCCACACGCCGTTTTACGGTAATTTCCAGCAGCCCGTTCATGCCGGGGCGAAGATCAGTTCCGGGCCCGGCCTGAAAGATCACGGTGATGGGGTACGTATTGGCCGGGGACAGTGCGCTCGGGCCGATGCCTTCCAGTGTTGCCGGAAGTCTCATATCGTTGAGAGCGGGTATGACAAGGGCATATGTCTCAAAACGGTTGTGTTCGGGCATCAGTGACGGGGAGAGCTGTGCCCTTGCCTTGAGGCGTGACAGGTCCACAAAAAGGACCACCGTTTGCCCCGCTGAAACCGTGTCAAAATCGTTGACCTTCTTTTGGGCGACAATGCCCGTGAAAGGGGCCGTTAAGCGGGCGTATGATAGCCTGCGCCGGGCCTCACTCAACTGCTTTTTCTGTATCTTCACCTGGTCTTCCGTGCCCCTTGCGTCCGCACGGGCTTTGTCTAGCTGACTGATATCCACGTCCTGGTTCGCCCAGAGTTTCTGCATTCTCGAAAGATGAAGCCCCTCATCCTTTTGTCTTGCAGCAGCCTGTGCCAGGGCGGCTTCAGCCTGGCCTGCCGTATCTTTAAAATCTTTTGCATCCAGCAAAGCGATCAGTTCCCCTTTTTTAACCACCTGACCCACTGCTACGGGGAGATCCGTGATACGCCCGGAAACACGAAAGGCTACCCTGGTTTCCACCATTGTCATGAGGGTGGCGGGGAGACGTCGCATAAACGTCTTTGATACCGGTTTAACCTGCAGGGCCTTGACGGGTATGACGGTTTCTTTCCCGGCGGGCGCCGCCCGTTTGCTGCTATCGTCAGCCACTGCGTCTGCGGATAGCATCCCCATGAACGCCGATAGCATCAAAAAAAGGGAAAAGGTTTTTTTCATTGAATGACCTCGTTTTAAGGGCTGATTATCCTTTTCTTCCCAGACGTTCTTTCAATTCCATCCACCAGGATTCCTGCTCCGCCACGGGTATTAGGGCGGCAATCCGATTCATGGATCGTTCCACTTCCACAATGGCCTTCAGAAAACGATATTCGCTGAGGATGGCTTGTCTTTCCTGCACCATGGTTTCGCGCTGCGCGTCCAGCAGGTCTAAAATGGTGGCCACCCCTTGAGCATACCCATCTCGGACAACCTTATAATTTTTATTGGCTGCTTCCGCCGCCATCTTTGCCAGGTCCATGTCGGAACGGGCAGCGGATGCTTTAATGAGGGCATTTCTCGCCCGTTGTTCGACGATCTGGCTGGCTTCCCGGTGCAGGGATTCCAGCTTGCGAAGGGTGGCCCTGTTTTTTCTCACATCCACGATTTTGCCACCGCCTTCAAAGAGCGACCAGACCAGTTTGACTTGAAATGCCCAGTGGTTGTCTGCGTCTTCAGGAACTAAACGGGAGAACTGTTCAACCGCGGGGACATTGTTGAAAGTCTGATCGAGCGTGTGGCTGTATCCGAATTCCATGGAGGCTTCGGGTACCACAAAGCGCCTCTTGTAATATCCCTTCAGGATTCGGGTGGCATCAATCAGGCTGTCGATGGATTTCAGTTCCGGAGAGGTATCGAGCGCCGTATCAAGCACGTGGGTGGTGAGCGCCTGGAAATCGACGGGGTTCAGGACCAGTGACATGAAAGTCTTCTCGTTGAATGCCCCCTGCATCTGGGAGGCGCGTCTGTTCTGAAAACTCCAGATCCGATGTTGTTCTTCCCCCATGATCCGGTTCAACCCGACCATGGCGCTCTGGAGGGCGGATTGAGATCTGATGACCAGGCTTCTATCGTGCGCCTCTTTTGCCTCCCATCGGTAGACTTCCTGGGGACCGGCGGTGCCGGCCGCATTTCGTTGCCGCGCCGTCTGGAGATTCTGTTGCGTCAGCTTCAGGTTGTATTCCCGGATCCAGTACAGGGCGGCCGCTGCCAGAGAATCCATATAGAGTTCCTGGGTGCGTGCCGCCACATCCAATCTGAGGGATTTTTCCCGAAAAAGCGCACTGTCCACGCCCTTGTTTGCGGCTCGAAGCCGGCTGATGACCGGATCGCTGAAAATCAGCTGCTGGAGGGCAATGCCTGCCGAAGACCGGTCCTCCGGAAACATGCCGAAAGAACGCTGGGCAATGTTCTGGTCCACCCGCATATAGCCCACCTGCCCTCGGACCTGAGGGAAGAGTTCGGTTAACATGCGGTCTCGATCCTGGCGATCTTCCTCCACCGCGGCCCCCTTTACCGAGAGGCTGGCATTTTTCTTAAGTGCCCGTTCAACTGCCTGAGGCAGGGTCAATTCAGGCGTACTGCTCTTTTTGAGATAATGGTCAAAAGGGATTCGGTCCACTTCGGGAAGGGCAGCGATAACGCTTTTTTTGGCCGGTTCCGGTTCGACTTCCCGAGCCTTTTCCGCCAGGCTCTCAGTGACATGGTACTGAACTGCCACAGCGGTTGTTTCGTTGATCTGCAACCTTCGTTTGGGTTTGAGGGGATCAATGGGATTTCGTAACCGCATTCCTGAGAAAAAGCGCATGGCATTCAAGGCGGCATGACGGGCCAGCCGTTCGTTCATGGGGGGCAGCTGTCCGGCCAGGGCGCCTTTTTGAACATCCGTTACGCCGGTCCCCGAGAAAACAAAACATCCCTTCCCGTTGAGTTTACGGATGAGGTTTTTTCGCTCGGATGCCGGCATTACAAGTGTCGGTGTCATATAGACAGCTTTCACTTCTTTTCCCAGAGAATCAAGGGTCTTCCCCGTGGTTTCCCAGGTCGGTTTAACGGTCGCGGAAAACCCCTGTTTCCTGGCAGCATCCAGAAGTTGCTGCTTCAGGTCATGCACCTGTGCCAGCAAAAAGCCGTCCGCCAGGATCGTCAACTCCCGGATTTTGAACAACTGGGCCATGGTCCGGAGATCCGTTCGGATTTGTCCCGGGATGGTGGTCAGGGCCAGCGGTCGTCTTTCGGCAGATCGTTTTGGCAGGACAAAACCCGGATCAAAGTTGAAAAGACCCACCATGGGTTTTTTGTGTTTCCGGGCTGTTTTAAGGGCTTCGCGGGCCAGCAATGGGCCGTTGATAAACACAAGGTCCACGGCTGGATCCCCAAGGGCCGTTTTCAGGGCGGCCGCCGCATTTTCTTTCTGCCAGCGGGCGCCGTCGCTTTTTTTGAAAACAGGTGTTATTTCCCCTTCCGCCAGCGTTTCCAGGGCCTTTTGAAACCGGAGGGTGAGATGGTTCAAGGGTTCGCTTTGTCCGTCTGAGAGCAACGCGATGGTCTTTTTGGAAGGGGATGGTGTTTGCCCGAAAACCGGATGGCAAAGCCACAAAACCAACATGACAACCGCGAAGAAGTGATTGGGTCGCATAAATCGGTGGGTTGTGGTATGATCGAATTCGATCATACGATCCTCTTTCGTCTCAAGGGCATGGACCATATTGTGATTGCCTCACATGGACTATCTGAGAATGACGATGGGGACAGTTCAGCAGAAGATATATCCCTTTGGAAAAAGAGTGTCAAGGATAGTGTAATTCAAAAATTGGGACCGGGAGCATCTTTTAAAATTTCACTATGAAAACCAGGTGATAATGTAAAAAAAGGTCTTGACAGAGGAACTGCCCGTTGTTAATGTTCGAGATATGTCGAAATATCAAGATAGCAATATCAAGAAATTCGCGGAAATATTCAAAGCCCTGTCAAACCCAAACCGGCTCAAAATTTTTCTGCGCCTCATCTCCTGTTGTCAACCCGGGAACCCTACGACCATAAAAGAGAGTGTGGCAGAGGCTGAGGGATGCGCTTGTGTGGGTGAACTGGGCCAGGATCTGGGTATTGTGCCATCTACTATCTCACATCACATTAAAGAGCTTCGTCAGGCAGGCCTTATCCGTATGGAGCGGAACGGGCAAAAAATAGAGTGTTCCATGGACCCTGAGGCCCTGGCGGCCATACAAGGGTTTTTTTCGCAATAGGTGCCAGGTCTTTTTTTGACTGGCCAGTTCGATATTTGTCGAATAACAGAAATGATAGACCAACAACATGGAGGCCAAAATGGGTACACTGGAAAAAGAGCAGCTCAGAGACGCCGTTCGTGACACCTATGGGAAGGTGGCAAGGGACGGAGTCAGTGCCCCTGGAATAGGTCTGAGCACATCCTGTTGCAGTCCGCCGGACAAATCCCTTGAAACCGCCCCTGTTTCATCCTGTGGCTGCGGGGAGCCCGGGTTATCAGCAAAGCAAATGTCCACAACCATGGGGTATTCCAAGAAAGATCTGGATAGCGTCCCGGAGGGTGCGAACATGGGGCTTGGCTGCGGTAACCCCGTGGCCCTTGCTTCGCTCAAGCCCGGCGAGACGGTGGTGGACCTGGGCAGTGGGGGCGGATTCGACTGCTTTCTTGCGGCCAGAGAAGTCGGCAATTCAGGCCGGGTTATCGGGGTAGATATGACGCCGGAAATGTTAGGCAAGGCAAGAAAGAATGCTCAGGCCGCGAAGACAGGGAATGTTGAATTCCGCCTGGGAGAAATAGAACACCTGCCTGTTGCCGACAATAGTGCGGACATTGTCATGTCCAATTGCGTGATCAATCTTTCCCCCGATAAACAAGGTGTTTACCGAGATGTCTTTCGGGTCTTGAAACCGGGAGGCCGGTTGTCCATCTCAGATGTCCTGGCGACTGCCCCGCTTCCGGAGAAGATCCGGAATGATCTGGGCTTGGTGGGTGCCTGTATTGGTGGCGCTGCCACAATCGAGGACACGGAGGAGATGCTGGAACAGGCCGGGTTCACGGACATTAGAATTGCACCGAAAGATTATAGCAGGGAGCTGATTCGACAATGGGATCCCGCCAAAAGCAAAGAGATACTGGATTACGTGGCTTCAGCCACCATTGAAGCTGTAAAACCTGCTGCAGCGGCTTAAAGGACACTCCCATGGATTACCGGCTGCCGGCTTACGGGGACATGAAAAGGACGATTGATTCCGTTACCCTGCCGTCACCAATTCGTAGGTCATTGAGCCCAACCCCAGGGTTTCACCGTATGACAGTGCATGCCGGCCCCGCTTAAAATACTTTCGGCCCATGGTGTTTTCAATGGTGTCCAGACAGGCTTGGTCAAGGGCAATGGGGTCCGTTCCCGCAAAAATCCCCATATCCGGCAGGATGATCTTCATGGCATGTCCCTCGCAATCACAGCCCCGGGTGATATTGTAGGCGAAGTTTACGTAAAGATTTGGTTTATCTTTTTGCGCGGCATAAGCATATTCCGCCATCCGTTCACTGAAGGTTTTCGTTAAGAATGCGGTAGCCAGTTGGAACATGTTGGCGCCAATGGCCCCCTGTTGACACACTGCCATACAGGCTGCGCAGCCGATGCACTTTTCAATGTCGATGCTGGCCTTATCCGAAACCGTTATGGCATCAGACGGACAGTTTTCGGCGCATTCGCCACACCCCTCACATTTCCGGGATTTGATCTTTGGAATGGTATTATGATGCTGTGCAAGCTTTCCCCCTCTCGCTGAACACCCCATGGCCAACTGTTTGAGGGCACCGCCGAACCCCGCCAGCATATGCCCCTTGAAATGTGAAATGATCAGCAGTTGCTCCGCGTCGGCGATATATTTGCCAATGAAACAGGACTCAAAATGCTTCCCGTTTATACGCACTTGACGGTAGTTATCCCCATAATCACCGTCCGCAATCACCACCGGCAATCGGGTAAATCCATGGGCTAAAGCCAGTTTTTTATGATCGGACCGATTTTGCCGCTGTCCCCGGTAAAGGGCATTGGTTTCCGTATAACAGGTCTCCATATGGCGGTTCTTCAGGATGTCAATCAACCCGTTAAAATAAGTGGGCGGAATGAAGGTTTGATTCCCCTCTTCGCCAAAATGAACCTTTAAAGGCAGTTTTTCCCCCAGGCGGATGTTTTCCCGCTCAAGAAAAATCTGAAACAGAGTCGCCGCATCCGCGCTGATATTCTCGGGCGTATTGTTTTCACGCGCCTTGATAAAATAGACTTTGCTCATGATCATCCCTCCTCCTTATTCTTTAACCCTCAACCCTTTTAAAGGCAACTGGAAAACGCCTTTAATTGGTTGAATCGTGGATTTGAGCCTTGACTATCCTGAAAAAAGTGATAAATTCCCATTTAATGAAACAATTTCCTCTAGGGTCCGGCATGAAAGGCGCTTTTAAAACAGGATTTGCAATTTTACTGATGATGAGTGTTGTCATAGGGAACATCCCTTTTGGCACCATATTGGTCTGCGTTCACGCCAATGACATTCATGGCGAAAAGGCGGTTCATCTTCACTACGATCAGATTCCACAGCAGCCGTGCAATGATGCACCCCATGGTGTGCGTCATGGAAATAGCGGGGAAGGGCGGCGGCATTTTTCCCTTGCCCCGGAAACCCTCATTACTTCCCAAGCATCCTTTAAACGGTCTTTGACCCTGCTGCCATCTGTCCAACTCCACAGCCCCGAGCCAACGATGGGTTCGCCTGCGGGCCACCGGGGTGGATACGGGTTTTATGACCCATCCTTTGTTTTCCCTGACACTGCTTTTATCAACACCACCATTCTGATCATCTGATCATCTCTTTTTTTCTGTTCCATACCTTCTCTTTTTAGAAGTGGGCCATTTTTTTGGTCTGAACCATTTAGCATATGGAGAGATGATCCATGTATCCCATAAAATTTCGATTCCCGAAACTGTTCCGGGCTTCTCTGCTGCTCGTTCTTGTCGGCTGGTTTCCCATGGAACCCATGGCGGCGGTTCCTGAACCTGTTTTCGATTTTGACGGAAATCCCGTTACCCTTCAAAAGGCCATCGATCTGGCAGTTGATAATAATCCTGAACTGAACGTCTCACGCTGGGAACAGCGCGCCATGGAAGGTCGCGTGATTCAAGCCGGGCTTCTTCCCAACCCCGAAATTGAGGCTGAAACGGAAAACTTTGGCGGTTCAGGGACATTCAAGGGTTTCGATGGAACTGAGACCAAGGTCGAGTTGAGCCAGTTGATCGAATTGGGCGGAAAACGCGCCAAAAGGAGTACCCATGCGGCCCTCAGTCGCGACCTGGCCCAGTGGGATTACCAGGTGGAACGGGCGGACGTGGTTGCAGAGGTGACGCTGGCATTCATGAACGTGCTTTTTGCCCAGGAGCGTCTGTCCCTCATGCGAAAACTGCTGCACCTGGCGGATGAAGTCCTTCAAACCACATCTGAACGGGTGAAAGCGGGAAAAATTTCTCCCGTGGAAGCGGTCAGAGCGGAGGTGGACCGTTCCACATCCCGCATCGATGTAAAACACGCTCAGTATGATCTTAAGGTCGCTCGAAGAAAGCTTTCAGGGGCCTGGGGGGGGACAACCCCCACTTTCGGTGAGGCCAGAGGTCGCCTGGGTCGATTGCTTCCGCTGCCCTCGCTGGAGACCCTTGAAGGCATGGTGTCTCGAAATCCGGATGTTGCCCGCTGGGCCCTGGCCATTGAGCAGCACCGTGCCGGAGTGGACCTGGAAAAGGCCCAGGGGATTCCCGATTTGACGGTGAAGTTTGGTGCTAAACATTTTAACGAAGTGAACGATACGGCCCTCATCGTGGGGATATCCATCCCTATCCCGATTTTCGATCGCAACCAGGGGGCAACACTTGAGGCCCGGGAGCGGCTGAGCAAGTCAAAAGAGGAATCAAGGGCGGTCTGGTTAAGGGTGGTCAACACGCTGGCCGAAACACACCAGCGGCTCTCCAGGGCCCATATGGAAGCCACCGATCTGGCCCAGCACGTCCTGCCCGGGGCCAAAGCGGCTTTCAAGGCGTCTGAAGAAGGGTTTCGGCATGGGAAATTTGATTACCTGAATTTGCTGGATGCCCAGAGGACTCTGGTCTCGGTGAATTTGCGTCACATCAATGCGCTGTTCGCATACCAGCAGGCCCGGACCCGGGTAGAGCGGTTGACCGGTCTGGATATGAAAAATATGGTTTCGGCGGTTGAAAAATCGAAAAAAGGAGTTGCCCCGTGAAAATAGGAAAAATGGTTTTAATCTGTTTGGCTGTGGCGGTTCCGGTTGCCCTGGGGGCGTTCTATTACGGGCGTACGTTGGATCCCCGTCCCCATGCGGGAGAGGTTCATGAAGAGAAGGCCCACGGTACCGGGGAACACCCGGAACAAGAAGAAGAGGCCCACGAAGCGGAACATGAACCCCATGGATCATCTGAATCCGAAACAGATCACCCGGAGGAAGAACGGATTCGTTTAAGCGAAGAACAGATTCAGGCGCTGGGGATTGTTACGGCAAAAGCGGGCCCGGGAACCCTTGAAACGGTTTTAACCCTGCCCGGGGAAATTATCCTCAATGATGATCGTGTGGCCATGGTAACCCCTTATGTTTCGGGTCATGTGAAGGAGATCAGAAAACGCCAGGGGGATTCGGTCCGCAAGGGCGAGGTGATGGCGGTCCTGGAAAGCCGTGAATTGGCGGATGCCGGTTCGGCCTATCTTGCGGCTCGGGAACGGCGGGTTTTGGCGGAAAAGAATTTTGCCCGGGAAGAATCCCTCTGGGAAAAAAAGATAACGCCGGAGCAGGACTATCTGGAATCAAAAATGGTGTTCGCGGCTGCGCGGATACAGGTGCGTTCCGCTCGACAGAAACTTATGGCCCTGGGTCTGTCGAAGCGCGCTATTAACAGGTTGCCCCAAAAGGCAGGCGTCTCCCTGACACGCTACGAGATTGTCTCGCCCATAAACGGAGAGGTACTGGAAAAAAACCTCTCCCTCGGGGAAATGGTGGAAATGACCGACTCCGTATACCGGGTTGCGGATATGAGCACGGTCTGGGTGCGGATCAATCTGCTCCAGACGCAATTACCCCACTTGAAGAAGGGAATGGACGTCTTGATCCGGGGGGTCGGCCCCGTTGGTGATGCCACGGGAAATCTGACGTTCATCGGCCCCCTTGTGGGAAAAGAAACCCGCACCGCCACCGGGCGTGCGACCCTGTCCAATCCGGATGGCCGGTGGCGGCCCGGATTGTTTGTGGAAGCGGGGGTAACGGCCGGAGAAAAGCACATTCCCCTTCTGGTTCCCAAAAGAGCGGTTCAGCGCATCGGTGGGAAATCAGTGGTGTTCGTTCCGGGTGAAGGGGGCTTTGAGGAGAGGGTTGTGACCACGGGACGTTCTGATGAAAACCATGTGGAAATTACCTCAGGCCTGTCTCCGGAAGACCGCTATGTGATTGATGGGGCCTTTGAACTGAAAGCCACCCTTATGACGGATTCAATGGACAGCCATGCGGGGCATGGGCACTAAGGACCACCGCCCTCAAGAGGAATAAATCATGATCAACAAATTGGTTGAAGGGGCGCTTAAAGCGCGCCTTGGTGATCTTAGCCGTCATCGGAGTCTTGGGTTTCGGCATTTATGAATACAACCAGATGCCGGTGGAGGCCTTTCCCGACATATCGCCCATTATGGTGCCCGTCTTTGCCGAGGCCCATGGCATGGCCCCCGAAGAGATGGAGCGTCTGATTGCCTATCCCATTGAATCCGCCATGAACGGCCTGCCCGGTGTGACGCAGATCAAGTGCACCTCCGCCTTCGGCCTGGCTGTGGTGTACGTCTATTTCAAGGACGATGTGGATATCTATTTTGCCAGACAGCTTGTGGGTGAAAGGCTTTCCGCGGCAATGGCGGAATTGCCCGAAATGGATGAACCGCCCTCTTTGGGCCCCATATCCACGGGGCTCGGGCAGATTTTCATATACTATCTGACCCTGGATGAGGGCGTAAACACCCACGGGAAAGATCCCGGCACCTATTTGCGGGAAATCAACGACTGGGTGGTCAAATTCCAACTTCGGACTGTCCCGGGGGTCACGGATATTCTCTCCATGGGGGGACACGTGCTTCAATTTCAGATTCGTGTGGACCCTTACGCCTTGCGCAAATACGACATCGGTCTCGAAGATTTGGTAAGTGCTGTCCGGGAAAACAATCGAAACGCCGGCGGGCAGTTTCTCGTGTTGGGGGCCGAAGAGCACCTGGTCCGGGGAATCGGGCTTTTGAAAGATCTGGATGAAATCAAGGCCATTCCCATCAAGGTGGTTCAAGGGGTTCCCATCCGCATCGGGGATGTGGCCCGGGTGGGTTACGGAAACGCCATTCGCCGGGGTGTGGTGACCCGCAACGGGGAAGAGGAAGTGGTTTACGGCATTGTCCTCAAACTGTTCGGGGCAAACAGTTCCCGGGTTATTGAAGATCTTTACCGGAAAGTGGACGAGGTGAAAAAATCCCTGCCCCCGGGCGTAACCCTCCATCCCTATTACGAGCAGGCGGAATTGGTGCGGCAGGCCACGGGGACCATCAAAAAGGCCCTGGTCCTGGGGGCCGTCCTGGTGATAGCGACCCTACTGATTTTTCTGGGCAACCTGCGTTCCGCCTTCATTGTGGCCCTGTCCCTTCCCCTCTGCGCTTTCATATCCATCATCTTTATGCGCATATACGGCATTTCCGCCAATCTCATGAGCCTGGGCGGGATTGCCATCGGCATCGGCATGCTGGCAGACGGGGCCATTGTGATGGTGGAAAACATCTACCGCCACCTGAACCAAAAACAGGTTACCCACGGGAATCGAATCAACACGATCCTGCAGGCGGCGAGGGAAGTGAGCCGGCCCATCGTCTTCTCCATCGCCATTATCATCATCGTGTTTCTTCCCATTTTTTCCCTTCAGGATGTGGAAGGCAAAATGTTTACCCCCATGGCGTTTACCATCTGTTTCGCCCTGTTCGGATCTATCCTGAGCGCTCTTTTTGTTGCACCGGCATTGTCGTCTTACCTGCTCAAGAAAGGCACCCAAAAGGAATTCTGGCTTACGAGAACCTTCAAGCGGGCGTACCGCCCCATGCTTCTTCAGGCTCTTCGAAAGAAATATCTGGTGATGGGCCTGAGCCTGGCTGTATTTCTTTCAAGCCTTGCTGCGCTGCCCTTAATCGGAACGGAATTTATTCCCACCCTGGAGGAAGGTTCCATCCTGATCGGGGTCACCATGGCCCCTTCCATTTCCCTGGAAAAGGCCACCGAAACCGTTATGAAAATGGAGCGCATTATCATGCGGCATAAAGAGGTGGCGGAGACCGTCTCCCGCATCGGACGTCCCGAGGCCGGCAGTCACCCCCATCCCGTGAACTACGCGGAAATCCATGTGGAGTTGAAACCCATGGAGGAGTGGCCCTCCTACCAAAGCAAGAAAGACCTTATCCAGGACCTCAATGGAGATCTCTCCGCATACAAAGGCGTTAAATTAAATTTCACCCAGCCCATTCAGAACGTTTTTGACGAACTCCTGTCAGGGGTCAAAGCCCAACTGGCCATCAAGGTGTTTGGGGAGGATCTGGCGGTGCTGAAAGAAAAAGCCTTTGAAATCAGGGAGGCCATTGAAGATGTTCCCGGCCTGGTGGATTTGAACGCGGAGCAGGCTCTGGGGCAACCCCAGGTTCAGGTGATTGCGGACCGGGCCGCCTGCGCACGCTACGGGGTCACTGTGGGCCAGATCCTTGAGATTGTGGAACTGGCCGTGGGAGGAGAAGCGGTGGATAATATCTACCTCAACACGCGGCGATTCGACATCCATATTCGCTACCAGGAGCCCTACCGGGCGGACCTGAAGGCGCTTGGGGAATTGCTGATTCACACGGCCGACGGGTCAATGATCCCCCTTTCCCGGGTGGCGGAGATTCAGCAGATCACGGGGCCCATGCAGATCAGCCGGGAAGACAACCAGCGTCGCTGGATCGTGTACGGGAATATCCGGGGAAGGGATCTGGGAGGCGTGTTTAGAGAGATCCGTGAACGGATTGCACAAAAGGTGGTATTGCCCCCGGGATACACGGTGCAATACGGCGGACAGTTTAAAAACCAGCAGCGGGCCATGATGCGTCTCATGGTGATTGTACCCATTGTGATTTTTACGGTACTCATCATGCTCTGGATGACGTTTGGCACCTTTAGACACGCTTTTGTGATTATTCTCAACGTTCCCTTGGCTCTTACCGGCGGCATCATTGGCCTGTTTGTGATGGGTGAATACCTTTCCGTTCCCGCAGCAGTAGGGTTTATCGCGCTCTTCGGCATTGCGGTTCAAAACGGTGTGGTCCTTGTCAGTATCATTGACCAGTTGATGGTTGAAGGCCGAAAGCCGCTGGAAGCTGTTGTAGAAGGGGCCATGCTCAGGCTGCGGCCGGTGCTCATGACGGCCGCCACCACCATCCTGGGCCTTCTCCCGCTCCTTCTTTCCCGGGGGATCGGGTCCGAGGTACAGAGACCACTGGCCATCGTTGTTGTTTTTGGACTTGCAACGTCGACTTTTCTCACTTTATTTGTAATTCCTGCTGTTTATGGATGGGTGGAAGGATTAAGGAAAGACAGTATTGAACCAGGAGGGCAAGAGAGCGACATCCTGGAAAATAATCTTTTGTCGCCGTAAAACGGCAAAAGGGAGGGGATTGTCATGAGAGCAAAAGATTTCATCGTTTCGATTCTGTTGGGTTTAGCCATGACCGGAATGTTTCTGTCAGGATGCGCGTCCAAACACAAGAACCTTATCACCCCAAAGGGCGTTTCCATCGAGGCCGTTCATTCTGAACGGGTCCACATTTCTAATTTGGCCGTATCCGAGGATGGCAATGAACTGGTCATCACCGGCAAGGTGCATCGTCGCAATCAATCGATTTCAGGTTTGGGGCATGTTGATGTGACCATACAGGACTCTGCGGGCAATGTCATCGAGAGGGGTGATGTCCCCTACACCCCCACAACCCTTCCGAAGACGCCGGGGGCTCGAAAACACCGGGGCGCACGGTTTGAGGTGTGTTTTTCTCGGGTGCTTTCGGCAGGGAGCAAAATCCGGGTTGCGTATCACGCGACGGCCAAGTCTGGGCGCAACGCGCCTGATTGTGAGCGCACCTTTCCCACCCAGAGCATGGAACGGGGAACTCTCCAACAGCCGTGATTTTCACCCAAGGGAAAAGGAACAATTGGCATTGTTTGGCTAATTGAGCTCCAATGGGCTACCTGTATTGCTGAAAACCCGTTGATGCCATTACTTGGTACCAGTATTTCAGGCGTTGCATTTTTTTCTGGTGTCCATCTGGTCTATAGGTAGACATAATTCGCAATTGACAAAAATAAGCACAAGTATTATTATTACCAGTATTACGTATTACTGGAGGTGCAATCATGAGAGTTACCACAAAGGGCCAGGTTACAATTCCACAAGAAATTCGGGAAAAATTTGGAATAACCCCTGCTGTTGAAGTTGATTTTGTAGAAGAAAAAGACCGGATTTATTTGGTGAAAAGGGAAGGCGAACCTAAAAAAACATATAAATTCAGTAAATTGAGGGGAATAGCCAACGTTAAAATGACAACTGATGAAATAATGGCCCTGACAAGAGGAAACAAATGAAAAGGGTCCTCGTTGATTCGAATGTTGTTTTGGATGTTTTCCTGAATGATCCGAAATGGGCAGATTGGTCTGAATCAAAACTGGACGAGTATGATCAATTGGGGATCTTGTATATCAACTCGATCGTTTATTCTGAAATCTCCATTGGCTTTGACCGGATAGAGGATCTGGAATCTGCAATAGTTAGAGCTGGTTTCCAGATGTTGGAAATCCCCAAAGAGGCATTGTTTTTGGCCGGAAAAGCTTACCTTAAATACAAGAAAAGAAAGGGCACAAAAAGAACTCCGCTCCCGGATTTTTTTATTGGCGCACAGGCCGCCGTCCAAAATCTGGATTTAATTACGAGAGATGTCTCCCGATATCAATCGTATTTTCCAACTGTAAAATTGATATCTCCATAAAATTAGCCACAGACCCATACAGACAGACACAGACAAAGATATTCACAAAAAAAGCGTAAATGTATTCCTGTGGTTAAAATTTTGATCTTCCTTACCTGACAATAAATCCTAGTTTTTCTCAAACACTATTTATAAAAAGCTTGATATTAATCCCCTTCTGGTGTTAGAGGAAGCTAAAAGTTTTGAACTCCTCTAATTTATGGTGGGTTTTATGGATAAGACGAAGATGGAAATTTCGGCGGAAAAGCCCCTGACCTCCGTAATGGAAGATTATCTGGAAGCTATTTTCGATCTGGATAAAGAAAAGAAAGTGGTCCGGGTTAAAGACATCGCCAAACGACTGGACGTAAAGATGCCCACGGTGACCAGCATGCTCAAGACTTTGAGCAAGCGGGGGCTCGTTCACTACGAGAAATACGAGTACGTTGAGTTGAGCCATAAGGGTTCGGAATTGGGCGGTGAGGTGCACCGAAAGCACATGGTTCTGCGCAGGTTCTTGACCGATATCCTGAATATCGAGTTGAATACCGCCGATAAAGAGGCCTGCAAAATGGAACATGCCCTCAGTGCCGGGACCCTCGACAGCATAACGGACTTTATGGCGTTTATTCAGGCTTGCCCCCGGGTGGGTGAGGATTGGCTCGAACGCTTCGAGGAATATCGGCGTGAACCGTGGAGTCCGGACAAGTGCGTTAAACAATCCGAACGATTTGCCTGTGAGTTCATGGAACGGACGGCATCCCTGAAACAAGATACTTCTTCACAGGAAGCGGAGTTAGAAAATGCCCCGTAAGGCTGCCAGATCGGGATATAACGTTGGATCATCGGCAAAACAGGTCTTGCCTTTCTGTTAAGGTGTGGGGCATTTTTTTTGGGGATAAAGTTAGAGGCTTCTAATATGAAAGCATCAACCAAACATTAGGAGGGCCCTTAAAGGCGGGAACCATTATCCTGGGAATTTCGATTATTCTCTGGGCCATGATGACGTTCTCGGGCCTGCCGGAGAAGGAAACAAAACGCTTTGAGCAAAAAAGAAAGGTCCTAATGGCTTCAGTTGACAGCGCTGCTGTCGGAGAACTTGAAGCCGGCGACGATGATTCGGAGCTCTCTTAGGCGGCAGCGAAACTGAAGAGCCGGCTTTTGGCAGTTGATTCGGGAGAAGCCCAAGTCGCATTAAGGCACTCAATTGCGGGCCGGACCGGCACTACGCTGGAGCGTATAACAAGGTTTGCGGGTTTTGACTGGCGGACCAATATTGCCTTGGTGGGCGGCTTTGCGGCCAAGGAAGTGGTGGTGTCAACCCTCGGCACCGCATATTCCCTTGGAGAAGTCGACCCTGAAGACACCGGTTCGCTCTCCGAAAAACTGGCCAAATCGCCCGGATGGAGTCCGCTAACGGCCATGAGTTTGATCATATTTACAATTTTCTATGCGCCGTGTTTTGTTACGGTGGCATGTATTTCAAAGGAAGCAGGGTCATGGAAATGGGGTGCTTTTTCAATAATCTTTAATACCGCTCTGGCATTTGGTTTATCCCTGGCGGTCTTTCAAATCGGTTCCTTGATGGTAAATTGATCCGTTCACAAGGAGATGGAAGAAATGGAAATGATCATTGTGATTCTGATAGTGGCGGTTGCTCTGCTGTACTTTATCCGATCTTTTGCAAAAAAAGTTAAAGGAGATAGCAATTGCGGCTGCGGGTGCGGATGTTCATGCGGTTCGGCAAGTACTGAATGCGAAATCCGGGAAAAGGAAGGAACGCGAGAAGGGCTTTCTCATGATCAGCACAAATCAATTGAAAAACGCTAGGGAGGATAGAGTTTCATGAGCGTAAAGAATAAGACAGGCCTGGGTTGCCTGATGGCAATCCTTGGGATTTTTCTGATGGCAACCAATGGATTGGGTTACGAGATCAACGACAAATTCAGTATCGGGGGCATTATTGCCGGGATAGGTCAATACCAGAGCATCAGCGATGCATCTCCGGACTACGAGAGTGAGGGGAGAGGTCTTGTTCTTTTTGAGCCCGAAATCAGTTTCACTCCCACCGAAAACGACGAACTCTTTGTCAAATTCGGGTTCGGGGCTGGAAACGGCCTGGATGGGGAAGGCCAGTCTCCTTTTATAATCGCCCCGTGGGGTGGAAATGTGCAGGATGACTATAAGAACATCAACGGCCGGGATCGTGACTATCTGCTCACAGCCTGGTACAAACATACATTCAACTTCAGCGAGGATCACACCCTGGGGATTACCGGCGGTATTATCGACGCAACGGACTACATGGATGAAAATGCTTTTGCAAATGATGAGTACACTCAGTTCATGAATGCAGCGCTCGTGAACGGACCTAGCTCGTTTTTGCCGTCCTTTGACATTGGCGCCGCCATAGAGTGGGATATGGGTGCCTTTTCCGTAAGAGGCGTGACCATGGCCTTGGGTAGCAATGGTGAAAAAGATCAGTTTGATGAGCCATATAATTTCTATGGGATGCAGTTCGGATACACAGTGGATTTTGGCTTGGGGGAAGGGAACTACAGACTGCTTTTGGACACCACGAGCAGCTCTTTCAGCAATGTGGCCGGCACGAAAAAAGAACGGATGAGCTCGGCCTTGATCTCCTTTGACCAGCAGTTGGGGGAGATCTTTGGGGCCTGGATCCGGTTTGGCTGGCAGGATGACGAGGCGGCCATCGACTATGGGTCGATCTACTCGGGCGGCCTGAACATCAACGGTAACCTGTGGGGTCGCGACGCTGACAACATCGGTATCGGTTATGCCCATTTGAGAGGCGGCAACCTGGACGTAAATCACACGGACGTATTCGAGGTTTACGGACGCTTTGCCTTAAACGATATCTTTGCCATTACGGGAGACGTGCAGTACATGAAGGATTCCATGGATATGGGCGACAGCCCTGACGGCTGGATTTTCGGGCTGCGCATGACGGCGGAATTTTAGGGAACTGGAAGAAAATAATATACGCATATCGTGCAGAACTTTTGTTCGTATTCAAGGCGTGATAACATGTGCATAGCGAGCTATGTGCCTGTTGTCACAACGTAGAAGACGGGCAAAAGGGCAAGCAGGATGCGCAGATTATTTTTTGGAAGTTCCCTTAGCGTGTTTCAAATAGGCCTAAACTCTTCCTCCAGACCTGAAAAGACATGGACCGGCATCGTTGACCCGGTGGATTAGGAATAAGAATCTTGAGCAGATTTGAGTTCAGCCAGGATTTCCTTTTTTAAGTCCTCCGGTTCCAAAACCTTTGCCTCACTGCCATAGGAAAGCACCCACCTTTTCACATCCCACCAACCCGATGTTTTCATGCTCAGAATGATCGATCCATCTTCCTGATCAACAATTTCCTGGTTTCTTGACCATTTCCGTTCATTAATATAGCGGGCCTGGTTCGCAGAAAACCAGATTCGGACCTTCACCGGGTCTCCGTAAACAATGTCAAATGCGGATTCCAAGAGTGCATCAGGATCTAAGTCTTCCGGGTATTCAAATGATTCCCCAGTCTTTTTGATGTTCTGAATCCTTTCAACCGCAAGGGTTCTGATATCTCCGAAAGTCGTTGTATTTACCAGGATGTAAAGCCCACCGTCGTTTTCAAAAAAATGAAGGGGGTCGATTTTAAAGGTTTTGACTTTGTCATCGTAGAAGGAATGATAGGCGATATAACAGGTTTCTTTTTTCATGATGGCATCCATCAGTTGCCCGATAAGGTCTTCCTTGCCTGAATAATCCTTCACAAACTTGGATGCGGAGACAAACAAAGCCTTTATCCTATCAAGCTTCCCGAAGGCATCTCTCGGGAGAAACATAGAAAACTTTCCAAAAGCCGAGTTCGTGTGTTTTTCCAGTTCAGTGCCCTTCAAAAGACTTGCCTCGCTTCTGAGTAGATAAAGGGAAATGATCTCCAGTAGCGTGAGGTTGATATCCGGAACCTTCATGTTGGGGAGTTTTTTCAGATAGGATTCCTCGAGTTTCCATCGCTTTTCTTTTTCAAAAGGGATCTTTTCGTCATAGACCGGAAACCCCAAATCCTCGATCACCTCTTTCAATCTGTAAACTGATCTTCTATCCACCTCCAACTCGGTCCCCATCTGTTCAATGGTTGTTCCTTCCGGCTTTGACAGAATCTCAAGGGCTTTTAGAAGTTTAATCAGATTTTTTCCACGCATGATATTTCCTTTTAATTTTTTTTCACGGCTGTGACCGGAAATGTCACAGTTGGGGTGTAAAGGTGATGCTAACAATAAACAAGTGGCCGGGTCAAATAGAATTCAAACATTTAAAATCACAGTGAATGGAGGAAAAAATCATGAGTGAAGGAAACGGGAAAAAAGAAAAGGGACTAAGCGATTATGGGATTATTTATTTATCGGGATCAATCGAGGATGGGGCTTCGGAAAGTGTCTGCAAAGAGATCATCGAATATAACATTTCCGGGAAAACCGACCATATTCAGATGATCATCAATTCATCAGGGGGGTCGTGTGCGGCGGGATTCGCAATAATAGATATCATGGAATGGTCCCGGATTCCCATCTACACCACCGGAATCGGGATGATCGCTTCTATGGCCCTCCTGGTCTTCATGACGGGAACCAGGGGGCGACGTGTCATCACCCCGCGGACTTCAATGCTTTCCCACCGGTATTCATCCATAACCTGGGGTAACCACAGTCAGCTTCTGGCCACCCGGAAGGAGCAGGATTTGGAGCATGACCGGATCGTTGATCACTATTTGCGATATTCCGGAATAGAATCCAAAGAGGAATTGGAAAAATACCTTTTAAGAGACGTGGATACCTGGCTGGCCCCCGAAGAAGGCGTGAAGTTCGGCTTGGTAGACATGGTGGAACCCCTGAAACCCCACGTCAGCAGTGAAAGGAGGGGTTAGTATGGCTTTAACAGACATAAAACATATACCTGGAAATCAGGCCTTGCTGCCTCTGTCGAAATGCGATGATAAAGAGGCTTTCAAGGACAATATAGAACACCTTGAGGCTTTGGAGTACATATCAAGGCTCAGACTGGCCAGGGTCTACCTCCTCGGCGGAAAGCCAATTAAGCAATCCCCGATGCCACGCCATAGACATGTTCAGATTAAGCAGTCCGAGGATCTACTGGGCCCGTCAGCTTTGTTGTTCCCTGAGGTTTCGGCAGGGGAAGTGACCCTTGATGAGATATAAACCTCATTGAAACATTTGGAGATGACAACCCGGCAGAAGGCAGAGAGATCCCTTGAACAGGGCGTTGAACTTCATTTTGAGGAATTCTGCTGTTCCTATGAATTGGACACTTTCGAACGGACCATTCTTGCCTTGCTCGTGGCCAATAACACCGGGAAGGCCTTCAGGAATTTCTATGAAAAATCGGAGTTTGATCCCCATGACCGGGAAGACGGGGGAATGAGTATCGGAGCAATCCTGTCCATTGTTCACCCGGATTACCGGGAGCAGGTGACCAGTAGAAAATATTTCAACATTGATGCCCCGCTGATAAAACAAGAGATTGTGATTCCCTGGGATAGTTATGATAATACCACCAACATCCTCGATGTCTATGTGCACCTGCATGAACGTATCGTTCGATACCTGATCGGAGACCACAACACCTATGACATGGACCTTCACTGCGTTTCCAGGGACAGGAAAACGGTTAATCCGGATCAAGTCATTCTTCCTGAGGGAATCAAGGAAAAGGTTCTGAATCTCGCCAAAAATTATTCCAACAACAAATCAAAGCCTACAAAGACTCTGGTGGATGAATTCTATGGCTATGGCACAGGCTTGATATTTCTGTTTCACGGCCTTTCCGGAACTGGAAAAACCATGCTGGCCCATGCCTTGGCGACTAGCCTTGGTAAGGAACTTCTATCCGTCAACATGGAGCACGCATCAAACCTTGGGGCCTCCTCAGAGGATTTGATAAAATATCTCTTTAAAGAGGCCAAGCTGAGCGATGGAATTGTTTTTTTCGATGAATGCGATGAAATCTTTCACGACAATTCCCGGGACAGCCGAAGCCTTCTGATTGAAATCGAAAAATCAGATTGCATCACCATCATGGCAACCAACCGGGTCATGGAATTGGACCCGGCCCTGGACCGGCGGATCACCATGAAGGTTCCGTTTTCCCTGCCCAATGAGAATCAACGGGAAGAAATATGGAAGGCGTTGGTGCCCCCGAATGTTTCTCTCGGCAAAGACATAAACTTCAAATCCCTTGCTCGGAAATATATCTTCAGCGGCGGCTTGATTAAAAATGCCATGTTCACGGCTATTACCAACGCCATGTCCAGAAACGGCAGATCAAGAATTCAACTGAATGCCAGGGGTATTGAGGAAGCCGCAAAATGGCAGACTTCCAGCATGTTTGATTTGAATTCCTTCGGAAGGAGTTATCTGCCGCAGAGCACCATTAGTTCCCTGCCCGTCGGTTCCCTGGACAAACAGAAGATCCAGGAAATAGTCAAAGTTTGCGATCATCTCAATGGCGATATCTCCGGATTGCGCCTATTGCTGGGATATTCAGACATCGAAACGGGCATCCGTATTGTGGATGCCGTGGCCGGAGAATGCAATATGAGGGTCAGGGAATTTGATCTCCTGGATCTGTTTCGGGGGGTGGACAAAACCCTAAAAATCATCGACCCCATGAGCCGGCAGGAAGTGGAACCCTTGGATTATGCTTTCAGTATCGGGACAGGTCATCGAGCCCTGACCCTTTTGGTTGTGTGCCGGGCACGGCACGTGTTCTTAAGGGTGCGTGTAATGTATCACGCTTTCGATATGTTACGCAAGTCCCAGACCCAGCCAGGTAGTGGCGAAGGGTGTAGTGGTATCATAACCAGGAACCCGGTAACGGGCCTGGAGAGGCAGTGGCCTTGCTACGGCAGGGTACCGCGAACGCATGGGGCGACGAACAGAAATCGAGTCAGGCGGGTCTGGTGGGACGAGTCCGCAACACAGGACAAAGTCCTCTAACTGCCATAGGCCAGACACGTATACTCGACGCTCGTGTGCGGAAAGACACGTGTTTACCCCGGGAGACCCGTTGCGTCTCGTAGGGAACTGCAATTGAAACATACCGGAATATGAGGGAAATCCGGTTAAACAAAACCCTGGCGTCAAGGATATTTCGAGTCATATCCCTGACGAGCCCGGCCAATTGGTC
>JABGPV010000340.1 GCA_018644785.1 Deltaproteobacteria bacterium
CTCGGTGCCATGTTGAAGGACTGGGAAGCCCCGTACATGAGATCGTTTATGACGATCCGCATCATGTGGGGGAACCCCTGGCCCCCGTATTCCGGGTCCCGGGCCGCCGCGGTCCAGCCGGTTTCGCCGTACAGCTTAAAGGCCTCTTTGAATTCCGGGGGGCAACGGACCCGGCCTTCCTCAAAGACAACGCCCCATTGCTCTCCCACTTCCTGCAGGGGGTCCACAACCCCCATGGTGAACTTGATGGCCTCCTGGACCAGCATATCCAGGGTGTCCTCATCCAGTTCGCGGTAGCGTTCAAGGTCGCAGAGGGAACCGTAGTTGAGCTGGTCCTTCAAGATAAAGAAAAGATCTTTCTCATTAAATTTAAAATGACCCATGGTCGCTGCTTCTCCTTCATATTAGGTAGCCAGGCCGAACGCCTGGCACGATCATATTATCTCGTAATCATCTTGCTCGGGAGCCACATGGCGATCTCCGGGAAAATCATCACCAGCGCAAGGCAGATGGCCTGGAGCACCACAAAGGGGAGGATGGAACGATAGATGTCCGTCATGCTGATGGATGGGGGCACCACCCCTTTCAGGATAAAGAGATTGAATCCGAAGGGGGGGGTCACGTAGGCCATTTCCATGTTGATCACAAACAGGATGCCGAACCAGAGGGGGTCGAACCCCAGGGCCGTGACGATGGGTACGAAAATGGGGGTGGTGAGCATGATAATTCCCGCAGGATCCAGAAACATGCCCAGGATGAAAAACACCATCTGCATGGAGATCAGGATCAGCCAGGGGGATACTTCCAGGGCCAGGATGGTTTCCTTAATGAGATCCTGGATATCAGCATAGGCCAGAAAATGGGAAAAAGCAAGCGCCCCGATAATGATCCAGAATACCATGGCGTTGAGCTTCATGGTGTCCCACAGGGCGGTTTTCAGGTTCTCCCAGGTGAGTTTGCCGTATACCAGGGCGCACACGATGGCGCCGAAGGCTCCTACGGCCGATGCTTCCGTGGGGGTGCACACGCCGCCGTAAATGACCCCCAGGACCAGAAATATCAGGAGGATGGGGAGAAACACCCCCCGCAGAACGATGACTTTCTCCTTGAAGGTGTATTTTTCCTGGACGGGGGGCGCCAGATCCCGGTTCATGAGGGTGCGAAAAAAGATGTACACGATAAATATGCTGCACAGGAGCAATCCCGGTAGGATCCCGCCCATAAAGAGTTTGCCGATGGAGACCTCGGCCACGGCCCCGTACAGGATCATGATGATGGACGGGGGGATCAGGATTCCCAGGGCCCCGCCGGCGGCGATACTGCCGATGGCCAGGTTCTTGTGGTATCCCCGCTTCATCATGGAGGGGAGCGCGATGAGGCCCATGCTGATGGTGGCCACCGAACTGATCCCGGCCATGGCCGCAAACAGGGCGCAGATCACCACAGTGCCGATGGCCAGCCCGCCGGGGACCCGGCCCATCCAGCGATAGACCACCTCATACATCTGGTCCCCCATGCCGCTGAATTTGAGCATGTTGGCCATGAATACGAAAAGCGGAATGGCCAGGAGGAGAAAATTGGTGGATTCTCCATAGGCCGTGTTAAACATGAGGTAGAGGCCCTTAGACCCCCAGATGGTGTAGATGCCCACGGTGGCAATGCCGCACAGGGCAAAGGCGATGGGGACTCCCAGGCAGAGCAGGAAGACCAGTATGCCGAATACAAGAAGGGTCAAGGTCCAGACTTCCACGGATCAGGCCTCGCTTTCCTGGTCAGAACCCACATGGGGGCTCAAATCAGGACCATTTGTCAACAGATAGAGGGCCCTTATGGCGCGGACCAGGCCCTGAAGGCCCAGCAGCACACCCCCTATGGGGACCAGGACCATGGAGGGGAAAAGGGGCATTTCCAGAATGGACATGGAGCGCTTGTCATGGATGAAGGCATCGTAGCAGAGATCTCCCCCTTTCCACACCATGGCGATCACAAACACGGCGATCATGAGAAAGGTGATGATATCCACCACGGCGCGGGTTCTGGGGCTGAAATTCCGATGGAAAATGTCCACCCGCACATGGCCGTCGTGCACTAGACAGAACCCGGCTCCCAGCATGACCACCCCCGTCAGGAGATACTGGCTGATCTCATTGGACCACCGGGTGGGAGCATTGAAGAAATAGCGGCTCACCACCTCATACATGATGGCAAAAACCAGCAGCAGAATGAGAAAGGCGAAAATCTTCCCGACCCAGGTATTCAGCTTGTCAACGAAATTTAAAAATTTCTTCATGATTATGTCCCTGTTGGGACCGGCCACCGGAAATCTCCGGCGGCCCTATCCCGATTAAATCTGACGGGTTAGTCCAGACTGACCCCTTTTTCTTTCATGTAAGCCTTGAGGCTTTTGACCATCTTCCCGGTGAGCGCGTTTTTCTTCGCCAGCTTGTTCCACAGGGGAAGGGTGGCTTTTCTGAACCCTTCCAGTTCCTTGGGATCCAGGTCAATGATGGTGACATTTTTCTCTTTACAGGTCTTGTAGGCCCCTTCGTCCCATTGGGGACTCAGTTCCACCGTCCTCAGAAAAGACTCCCATCCGGCCTTGTCGATGGCGGTCTGGTATTCTTTTGGCAGGGCGTTATAGACGCTGTCGTTGATCAGAAGTTCGATAATTCCCGGGGTGTGAAACGCCGGGCGGACAATATATTTGCACACTTCATAGAATTTATATTTTCCCACCGTGTAGAAGGGGTAATCGGTCCCTTCAACGGTTCCCCGCTTCAGCGCCATGTACTGTTCGGCACCGGCAATGGAGACCGGTGCGGCGCCCAGGGCATCCACGATCTTGGCTTCCATGCCCACGGCGCGGATTTTCCGGCCTTTCAGGTCGGCCACGTTATGGACGGGGAATTTGGTGATCAATCCCATGGATGCCACACACAGGGGGGCAATGTAGCGGACCCCGTGTTTCTTTGTGGCTTCGCGCATGAATCCAAGCCAACCGTGTTTTTCGTACATTTCCTGGGCTTCTTTGGGATTCGCCCACCCGAATGGGAGCCACTCGCAGTTCACTTCGGGGACATAACCGGCAAAGTAGAGCATGCTGCCGGAATAGGCATCGATCATCCCCTTGCCGAGGGCGTCAAACGCTTCCTTGGTTTTCACCAGCTGGCCGGGCCAGAACACCTTGATTTTCACATTTCCGTCGGTCAGTTCCGAGACCCTTTTGGCGAAGAACTTGGTGGTCTGGCCCATGTAGGCCTTCTCGGGATAGACACACTGGAGATTCAGTTTGTACGTCTTGGCCATAACGAGCCCAGGGCACAGGAAAATCAAACTTACCATGAGTACCAGTCCACACATCATTACCTTTTTCATTGTTTCCTCCTTTGGATTAAATGGCTGTTTGGTGTTGCTTTCTCAATTCCCTTTTCAAAACTTTTCCCGTGTGGCTTTTGGGCAGATCATCCACAATCCGGATCACACGGGGGTACTTGTAGGGGGCCACCTGCTCCTTCACGAAAAGGCGGATGTCGTCGCCGCTGATCTCGGAACCCGCCTTCAACACAACATCCGCGGCCACCTCTTCCCCCAAATCCGGGTGGGGGATACCGTAGACCGCCGCTTCCACCACGGCCGGGTGCTCATAGAGCAGTTCCTCTATTTCACGGGGATAGATATTGTATCCTCCCCGGATGACCATATCTTTTATCCGGTCCACGATGTAGATGTAACCTTCATTGTCCATGCGGGCCAGATCCCCCGTATGGAGCCATCCCTCAACAATGGCCTCGGCCGTTTCCACGGGCCGATTCAGGTACCCTTTCATGACGCCGGGACCCCTCACAATGAGTTCCCCCACCTGGTCGGTGGGAGTGTCATTTCCCGTATTATCCACGATGCGCGCCTCAAAACCCGGAATGGGAACCCCGATGGACCCCGCCTTGGTTTTCTTCCCGAAGGGATTTTCGATGCACACGGGGGAGCACTCGCTCAGCCCGTAACCTTCGTAAATTTTTGCTTTGAACTGCCTTTCGAACCGGCGGAGGATCTCCACGGGAAGGGACGATCCTCCCGAGACACAGAAGCTGATGGAGGATCGGACCGGGCCTTCATCATCCTTTGCGTGAATAAGACGGTTCAGCATGGTCGGCACCGCGAACAGAAGGGTGCGCCCCCCTCCTTCGATGAGTTCCATGACCGGTTCGGGGTCAAACTGCCGGAATAGGTGCAGGGTCAGTCCCAGATAGATGGAGGCATTGAGGGCGCTGGTCTGGCCGTATATGTGGTAGAGGGGCAAAACGCCTATGACCACGTCATCCGGCGAGGTGACCCGCATGTCCGCCACGGTCATGGCGTTGCTGGCCAGGTTTTTGTGGGTCAGCATGGCCCCTTTGGCCAGCCCCGTGGTGCCTGAGGTGTAGATGACGGCGGCGGTGTCCCGGTCGCCGGTTGTACCGACGGAAAAGGTTTCGGGCCCCTTCACCGTTTCAAAGGGAACAAACCCGGAACCCGCTTCAACCCCCGATGCCACGCGGATTTTGAGGTCGGAAAGATCGGCCAGTATTTTCCCCGGTTCCTCCAGGAAGGGGGCCATGCCGATGAACCCGCGGGCCCCCGAGTCCCTGAAAATGTGCGACAGTTCGTGTTGTTTGTAGAGAAAGTTCACGGGGACAATGACCACCCCCATCCGGGCGAGGGCATAATAGGCCGTGACGAACTCGAGGCTCGACTGCATCATGAGGATGCATGCGTCTCCCGTTTCGAGTCCCAGGGATGTGAGACCGCCGGCGAGCACGTTGACCTTTCGGTTCAGTTCCCGGTAAGTGATCTCTTCCCCTTCAAACCGGATGGCAACCCGGTTCGGGATTCGCTCTGCCGTATTTTCGAGAAGGTTGGAAAGGTTCATGGGTTTTGCCTCAGTCCTTTTTTCGGGTGCCGTCTTCATTGTATTCATACCACCCCTTACCGGTCTTGCGGCCCAGCTGCCCCGCCGTCACCTTTTTCCTCAGGAG
>JABGPV010000341.1 GCA_018644785.1 Deltaproteobacteria bacterium
TGCCCCCCACTTGACAAGTCTAATCTTTTTGGCTAAGCGTTATGGACCTTGATACATAGATAATCTCAGACCTGAATACTATTTAGATTATCAAGAAGATAGCTTTCACCCCGACGGCCAATCCTGAGGCCCTGCATGGAAATATTTGATCCGCAGCAAGCGCACCCAGGTCCCCACGCTCCCTGCCATTGTTCAGAAAGTGATCAACTTAGCCTGCAATAACGAAACAACGGTTCCAGAGCTGGGAAGCCTCATTTCCAGGGATCAGTCCATTGCCAACAAATTGCTCCGGTTGGCCAATTCAGCCTATTTCGGTTTTTCCAGCAAAGTGGATTCAATCCACCGTGCCATCTCGCTCATCGGCTTTAATGAAGTATTTGGCCTGGTGGTCGGCATGGGCGTCTTTTCAGCATTCAAAGGAAAGGGCACCAAAGAGGTTTTGGATATGCGGGAGCTCTGGATTCACGCGATCGGGTGTGCCACAGCCGCCCGAGAAATCGCCAAAAAACTTCTCCCCGAAAAATCGGAGCTTATTTTTCTCAACGGCCTTCTCCATGATATGGGAAAGATTTTTTTTGCGGTCTACTTTCCCAAAGAATACGGGGCTGTTCTGCGGACTGCCCAAGAAGTCCAGATCCCCCTCTTCAAACAGGAAAAGAAGATGATGGGACTAAGCCATGCCGATGTCGCCGGCCTGTTGATGACGCACTGGAGATTTCCCGATAATTTGATTATGCCCTGTCAGTTCCACCATCGCTCGGATAATTGTCCACGCGATTATCATCAGGCCGCGTTGATCGTCGAACTGGCTGACTGCCTCTGTAACGAAGCCGAAATCGGTACAAGTGGTAATCCGGTTATTGTAAGAAAAGAAAGCGTCCACCGGCAGTTAAAATTTTCCTCAAATTCCCAAAAGGAAGTGATGCAAGTATTGGGCGAACAAGAAGCAGAAATAAAGGATTTTCTGGATTGCTTGTATTGAAACCCTAACCGAGACAAACCGCAGTTGGGAAAGGAAGGTCTCACCACGTGATCTCCGAAGACGCAAAAGCTCTCGAGCGAGAAAATAGGCTCCTTAGAGAGCAGCTGAGGAACATTCAGCAGACGTATCAGGAAAAGATCGCAGAACTTTCAATGATCCGCGAGATGAACGATATCCTGCTGCACGTCCACAGTTTCGAAGATACCTGCCGAATCCTGCTCCATGTGATCATCAAGAATACCGTTTCTCGCAATTGCTCCATCATGCTCCTGGATCCCGTCAAAGAACGGCTCTTTCTTGCGGCCGCCACCGATCCCAGCGGAAAATTCTTCATACTCGAAACATGGCGCCTCTTTTCAAGGGAAGGTATAACCTATTCCTTTAAGGCAGGGGAAGGCGCTGCCGGGCGCGTCCTGAAAACCAGACAGCCGGCATTGATCAGCGACACGGAAATTTCATCTGACTTCGAATCAGACATTTCGGGCAACCTAAAGATTCGAAGCTTGCTCTGCATGCCGCTAATCGTCCGAAAAAAGGCCATCGGCGTACTAAACCTGAGTCATGGCCGACCTGATATTTTTGAAGCGGGCGACGTCAACCTTTTCAACATCATTTCCGGAATTGCCGCAATATCTTTATACAGTACCCTGAACTATGAAAGGTTAAAGGACTCTGAGAGTAAGTACCGGGCACTCGCGGAGAGCATCGACGACGGAATTGCCATCGTCCAGGAAGGCGTGCATGTGTACGTTAACCCACGCTATCTTACACTCACCGGTTATTCGAATGATAAACTGAAAAAGATGCGATTTGTTGACCTTCTTTCGCCCAGTGATGAATACACAAGCGCCGATGTCATCCCTTCACTGATGGACTTGACAACCGGATCGCAAACCTTTGAGGCGGAACTGCGTCATCGAGAGGGGAAAAAGCCGACAGTGGAAATCAACGCAGCAGCCATTACTTACAGTGCCCGACCAGCGTTCATCATATCCGTACGGGACCTCTCCGAAAGGAAAGCGTTGGAGAAAAAGCTAATGCACGCTCAAAAACTGGAAGCAATGGGAACCCTGGCAGGAGGCGTGGCACATGACCTCAATAATATCCTTGGTGGTCTTGTAAGCTATCCTGAATTGTTATTGTTACAACTTCCTGGAGACAGCCCTTTAAGAAAATCAATCCTAACGATACAAAAGTCAGGAGAAAAAGCAGCAGCGGTGGTTCAGGATCTATTAACATTGGCGAGGAGAAATGTTGTTGTCACTGAAGTGGTTGACCCGAATGATATTATCTCCGAGTATCTGGAAAGCCCCGAGCATAAAAAACTTTTATCGTACCATCCTGGAGTTCATTTGGAGACCCTTCTTGCAAAAGGAACTCTCAACATATTGGGATCAGCTACTCATCTCTCTAAGACTGTCATGAACTTGATTTCCAACGCTGCCGAGGCTATGCCTTCAGGAGGGACGATTTCAATCTCCACAGAGAACCGATATATTGACAGGCTCATAATAGGTTATGACAGTGTAAAGGAGGGTGATTACGTTGTTCTCACCATCGCCGACACCGGGACAGGTATTTCCCCGGATGACATAGAGAAGATCTTTGAACCGTTCTATACCAAAAAAAAGATGGGAAGAAGCGGAACCGGGTTAGGCATGACTGTGGTACGGGGAACGGTGAAGGATCATAACGGATATGCCGATGTCCAAAGCACTGAAGGGAAAGGAACAGTATTTACACTCTATTTTCCCGTAACCCGCAAAAAATTGCCTGAAGATGAATCCTCCTTATCCATTGATGCATATAGGGGGAATGGGGAATCCATTTTGATCGTGGATGATGTGGAAGAGCAAAGGCAAGTGGCCTCAGGAATGCTGAAAGGTTTGGGTTATTCAGTCGTATCGGTTTCAAGTGGGGAAGAGGCTGTTGAATACCTGAAGCCAAACAAGGTTGACTTATTGCTACTGGATACGATTATGGACCCGGGTATGGATGGCCTCGACACCTACAAAAAAATTATCGAAATGCATCCTGGACAAAAGGCGATCGTTGCCAGTGGGTTTTCTAAAACAGGTCTCGTTAAAGAGATTCAGAGTCTGGGTGCGGGAACGTATATAAAAAAACCATTCTTGCTGGAAAAATTGGGTCTTTCCGTTATGGAAGAATTGGAAAAATAGTCATTTTTTGGTTTCCGGCTCGAATGAAGAATGCCTATGCCATCATTGCGGCGGGCTCCCATCAGACTGCGAAGGGTTACATCTTCTCCGGTCTTTGGTCGCCGTGCATCTGAAAAGTCGCATCCAAGAAATCGGCATAATCACCAGGCTGATCCCTTAAATTGATCAAATGATCTCTCCGCCCCGGAGCTGTTCAAGAAACAAACCCCAGAACCTTACCAAAAAACAAGAATCCATTGCTGCGGAATTTTCAAGAATGAAAAAATTCTGAGGATTGCATTTGTCTGGCTATTGTAGGAAAATAGATCAGCCTCATTAAGGGAAAGCTATCATATGCCATCAAAATCATCCATAAAGTTTTGCGGTCAGGTTGTTTCGGACGCACAACTGAAAGACATCATAGAGATTATCGAGACATTTCCCAAACTAACCCGCACTGAACTGGCCCATACGGTCTGCGAACTGTTTGACTGGAAAAGGCCCACCGGAAAACTCAAAGGGGTTGAATGCAGGCAATTCCTTGAACGTCTGGATGATAAGGGGGTAATCCATCTTCCAGCGGTTCATCAGCGGGCTCCCAAAAAGTCGAAGCCAAAAATCTTAAAAACCCACGAAACCGATACTCAGGAAATAATTTCCACAAAACTGAGACAACTGATGCCTCTGCAGCTGATCCGGGTTGAAACCCACGAGCAGCGGCAGATCTGGTACCAGTATATCGACCGATACCATTATCTGGGATACCAGCTCCCTTTCGGAGCTCAGCTTCGATATTTTATTGTGTCCGGAACCACCCATCAACGGCTGGGGTGTTTTCAGTTTTCCTCTCCCGCGTGGATGATGATGCCGAGAGACCAATGGATTTCCTGGGACCACGAGCAGCGCCAGCGCAACCTGCAAAAAATTGTCAATAACAGCCGGTTCCTCATATTTCCCTGGGTTAAAGTGAAAAACCTTGCCAGTTCGGCCCTGGCCCTGGCCATAAAGACCGTTCCCGATGACTGGGAGCGCAGCTACGGCTACCGGCCGGTTCTGATGGAAACACTTGTGGATGAAAAGCGTTTTAAAGGCACCTGCTACAAGGCCGCCAATTGGCGTTATGTGGGAAAAACCACCGGTCGTGGACGAATGGACAGGGAGAACAAACGTCATGGCATGGCTGTCAAAGCCATCTATCTGTACCCCCTTTCAAAGGGTTTTCATGATGAGCTGGTTCGATAAATGACTTGACTCAGGTTTCAACCGTATTAATATTGGTTCGACTCGGCCGTCTTTTCCACTGTCAATTCCGCCTGGAGATTTTCATATGACCCGTTATCTCCCCCTGATACTGTTGGGGGTGCTTTTAAATGCCACGGCCCAGCTTTGCCTGAAACAGGGAATGCGGCAGGTGGGCCATTTTGCTTTTACCCTGGAAAACCTGGTTCCCATCGGCTTCAAGGTGGGCCTTAACCCGTTTGTATTTGCGGGCTTGGTGTGTTACGTGGTCAGTGTGGTGGTATGGCTCCTGGCCCTCTCCAGGGTGGACGTCAGTTATGCCTATCCTCTTTTGAGCGTGGGCTATATCGTTACCGCTTTTGCAGGACAGTATTTTTTCAGCGAGGCCCTGGGACCCATGCGTTGGGCCGGAATAATCGTCATCTGCGTAGGTGTTTACCTCATTACCCGGAGTGCCTGATGAGAAAGGATTTTCTGCCCTTTTCACGACCGTCCATCACGGAGGAAGATATCTCAGCCGTGGGAGAAGTCCTCCGGTCGGGATGGATTACAACGGGACCCAATACCGCCGCCTTTGAA
>JABGPV010000342.1 GCA_018644785.1 Deltaproteobacteria bacterium
CGATGACCTATCCGGATTCACCAAGGGATTCATCGGTTCAATGGCCCTGCAACACATTGAAAAACAGGATTATACGTATGGCTTTACAGGTCATGATGTAAGAAAGGTCTCTGCGGGTGAAAATTCCGAAGTTATTGACGGCAACGGAAATATCATCGGAAGCGTTCTTACGTGTGCAACCGATATGGGAATCGGACGCGTGGATAACAAAATAGTCAGCATCACCTCCCCTGACAAACCGCAAGATTTTTTTCCAAAAGGCCTGAGCTGTGGTTTCGTCAAGGTCGATAGGTCCTTTGAAACGGAAGACGCGCTTACACTGAGAGAAGGCAAACGGAAAATTGAGGTTGAAATCAGAAACGATATCAGACCTTACCGTTCCGCCAGAATTCCTGTGAGGGAAATGCTGTAACTCTATAACCGCAGAGAAGGAGGCTTGACAATGAAAGAGATTAACGAACTGATTTTGCCCGAAGACGTAAGGTACACTGAAGATCATGAGTGGGCCAAACTCGAAGGTGAAATCGTAAAAATCGGACTTACGGATTATGCACAGGACCAGCTTGGCGATATCGTTTTTGTGGAATTCCCTGAGGTCGGAGACAGTTTTTCAAAAGGTGAAGAATTCGGGACAATTGAATCCGTAAAAGCGGTTTCCGAAATTATCATGCCTGTAAGCGGTGAGGTTGTCGCCATCAATGAACATCTTGAAAATGTTCCCGAACTCGTCAACAAAGAGCCATACGAAGGTGGATGGCTCATTGAAGTCAAACCTGAAGATACGCTAGCGCTGGAAGCACTCATGGATAAAACCGCTTACATGAAAGCGCTTTAAGGGATTAGGGCCTCGGAAGATTCTAAATTTCGAACAAGAGGTGTAAGCCGATGAAAATTGATAAGATAAATATCGCCATTATCAAACACCTGCGTGATGGGCGCAAATCTTTTAAGGAGATCGCCGACAGCCTCAACCTCTCAGAAAACACCGTTCGGTCAAGGGTAAACAAACTTACAGAAAATGGGGTGTTTGAAGTTTGTGGACTTTCGGATCCTGAAAAACTACCCGGTCATAGCACGGTCATCATCGGTATTAAGCTCCAATCTATGGACTTAATTAAAATAGGCAAAGAATTCAGCAAGCTTAAAGGCGTTGTATCTGTCAGCGTGGTTACCGGCCGTTTTGACCTGATTGCCATTGTAATGTTAAAGGAAGATTTTGGGCTTCTGGAATTTTATACAAAGGAGGCTTCGAAAGTGAAAGGGATTAAGTCTGTTGAAAGCTTTGTTGTTTACAAAAACTACAATCTTAAAGTTCCTTATATCCTTTAAGATGCTCGTACTCAACAAATTACGGAGGACCCAATAAATGCGCTACTTACCTCATACGGAGGAAGATATCGTTTCAATGCTCCAGGCCGTGGGGGCAAAGGACCTTGATGAGCTTTTTTGCTCTGTCCCCGAAAGGTGCAGGGGAAATTCAGCCCTCTCCCTTGCGGGGCCGTTTACAGAATGGGAAACCAAAGCGAAGGTTTCGCTCCTTGCCGACGGGAACGCCGTGGCCCCGGAATATAAAATCTACCTTGGCGCCGGCAGCTACGAACATTTCATACCCGAATCGCTGACCTATCTCCTGGGCAGATCTGAATTCGTAACGGCGTATACGCCCTATCAGCCTGAAGTCAGTCAGGGTACCCTTCAGGCAATATATGAATATCAGACGCTTGTGGGTAATCTGTTCGGAATGGAGGTGGCAAACGCCTCCGTTTATGATGGCGCCTCGGCACTTGCCGAGGCCCTGCTCATGGCGGTAAGGATCACCCGGAAAAAGAAGGTTGCCATATCCCGGCTAACCCATCCTTACTATCGTCGGGTGGTGAAGACCTATTTGGGGCCGTCTAATTATCAGGTGATAGAATTGCCCTTTGACAGTGAAGGAAGGACTGATTTTTCCGAAATTGACGACATCGATGATATGGCCGCCATTTCCGTCCAATCTCCCAATTTTTTCGGAATAATAGAAGACCTCGATTGCATGAGTGAAAAGGCCCATGAAAAAGGAGCGCTGTTTGTATTATCCTTCACTGAAGCGCTCGCATACGGCCTTCTCAAAAGTCCCGGTAACGCCGGAGCGGACATCGTATGCGGCGAAGGCCAGAGTCTTGGAATACCCCCCACTTTCGGGGGCCCCGGGCTGGGAATATTCGCTTCCAGAAAGAAGTATATGCGCAATATGCCGGGCCGCCTTGTGGGCCAGACACTTGACAAACAAGGAAAAAGAGGCTTCGTCCTCACCCTTTCCACAAGGGAGCAGCATATCAGAAGGGAAAAGGCAACATCAAATATCTGTACCAATAACAGCCTTTGCGCTCTGGCAGCCGCCATATATATGGCATCCCTTGGAGGGGAAGGCTTGCGCGAACTCGCCCGGATAAACCATGACAAAGCCGAATACTTAAAAACCCTCCTGAGAAAGGGGGGCTTTGAAATCCCCTTTTCCGGCCCGACCTTCAATGAATTTGTTGTAAAATTCCCTGAAGAATTCTCCACCATGAGTGAAACGCTTTCGGATCAAAAAATCATCGCCGGTCTCCAGATGGAATCCTTTTATCCGGAGATGAAAAACCATTGGCTTTTGTGCGTTACGGAAACAAAGAGCAAAGAGGATATTGATGCTCTTGTAGAGGGGGTGAAAGCATGCATGAACAGATAAGCACAACCGGACTTATTTTAAATGAACCTCTTCTTTGGGAAAAGGGAAAGAAAGGCAGATCGGGCTTTTCCATTCCACGGCATGACGTCGAGAGAGCAGAAATGGATAATTCACTGGTCGGGGAAGTCCCTGATATCCCACAATTGAGCGAACTCGATGTTGTTCGCCATTATACGCGTCTATCCACATGGAATTTCGGGGTTGACACGGGGATGTACCCCTTGGGTTCCTGCACGATGAAATATAACCCCAAGCTGAATGAAAAACTTGCGGGCCTGGAAGGGTTTGCATCGGCTCACCCCCTTCTGCCCGCATCATTGAGCCAGGGGATGCTCGAATTGATGTATGAACTGGAGAAGGCCCTCTGTGAAATCACCGGCATGGATGCCGTTTCACTTCAGCCAGCTGCCGGCGCTCAGGGAGAGCTGACGGGCATGCTGCTCATCCATGCCTTTCATAAAAGCCAGGGAAAGCAGAAAACAAAAATACTTGTCCCCGACACCGCGCATGGAACAAATCCCGCGAGCGCGGTCCTGTGCGGATATAAACCGCTGCCCCTTCAATCCAGCGAGCAGGGCATTATTTCAATAAAGGCGGTCGAAGACCTGATGGATGATGATGTGGCAGGCATCATGATCACCAACCCCAACACGCTCGGCCTTTTCGAGGAAAACATCTCTGAAATATCTGCTATGGTTCATGACAGAGGGGGCCTGGTTTACGGTGACGGGGCCAACATGAATGCCATTATGGGAATCGTTAAAATGGGGAAAATTGGCTTGGACATCATTCACCTGAATCTCCATAAGACCTTTTCCGCGCCCCATGGTGGAGGTGGTCCCGGATCAGGTCCTGTATGCGTAAAAAAAGAACTGGAACCATTCCTGCCTTCACCGAAGGTGGTCAAGGATGGAGACAAATTCTCCTTAAGCGAGGACAATCCTCGCTCTGTTGGAAAGGTTCAGGCCTTTTACGGAAACATCGGCGTTATGATCAAGGCCTATTCATATATCCTTACCATGGGCCCTGAACTTGAAAAGGTAAGCAGACTCGCGGTACTCAACGCAAACTATCTAAAGGAAAAGCTTAAAACTGTTTTCCATCTGGCCTATGACAAAACCTGCATGCACGAATGCGTTTTCACGGATGCTATTCAGGCTGAAGGGAAAGTAACCGCCCTGGATATCGCCAAACGGCTTATCGATTACGGTTTTCATCCCCCTACGATCTATTTTCCTCTTGTCGTACACGGAGCGCTGATGATCGAACCCACCGAGACCGAATCAAAGGAGAATTTAGACCTCTTCATAGATGCGTGTAAGGCTATAGCAAATGAAGCAAAGACCCGTCCCGAACTCTTGCTGAATGCCCCTCAAAAGACGAGGTCCCGAAGGATGGACGAGGTGCTTGCAGCGAGAAAACCCTGTCTTTCCGGTTGACCATATGGTTTAATTTCCGCGCATATGATTATCGAGGGTGAATAAACCAATCCTCTATTCGCCGGATGCGTTGTTCAATATGGTCGTATCCGCATACCCTCCAGAAAGTCCAGGTTCTTTCGATCCCAATCGATTCCCCCCTCTTTCTTGGGAGTTTCCAGGATTTTCGGTATGTGGACCAGGCGTTCATCGTTCATGATGAGTGAAAATCCTTCAGAGCCGATTTTCCCTTTTCCGATGTGATCGTGGCGGTCAACCCTGGAACCCAGTTCCCGCTTTGCGTCGTTGAGATGGATCAGTTTGAGGCGATCCAGGCCCAGGACTTTGTCAAAGGTATCAATGGTTTTCTCGTAGCCTGCTTCTGTACGGATGTCGTAGCCGGCAGCGAAGATATGGCAGGTATCGAGGCAGAAACCGAGGCGTTCCCCCTGTTCCACCTTTTCGACAATGGCGGCGAGTTGTTCAAAAGTATGGCCCAGGGTCGTACCCTGACCGGCGCAGGTCTCCAGCAGGAGCCTGGGACCGTTGTCCCGGCTTTCATGAAGCACCCGGTTGATGCCTTCAGAAATCCGGTCGATACCTGCAGCCTCGCCAGCTTCCATATGTGCCCCCGGATGATGGACCACCCAGGGAATGCCGAGTTGGAAAGACCGCGTCATCTCGTGGGTCAGAGCGGTGCAGGCCCGGTCGAATTTTTTCTTTTCCGGAGAGCCTAAATTGATCAGGTAAGCCGTGTGGGAAGCGATGGCGGTAATGCCGGTCTCCTGCCGTGCCCGGTCAAAGTTATCGAT
>JABGPV010000343.1 GCA_018644785.1 Deltaproteobacteria bacterium
TTTCTCCGGCCTGATCACCGGCATTCAGCTGCACGGTGGCAAAGAGGGTGCTGCCGGATGTGATGGTCACGTTACCGTCCGTATTGTTCAATCTGATATCCGGAACCGCCGAATTTGCCCCGGCATGGGTATGGAACAGCCCCAAAAACAGCAGTGTGAAAACCATTGCGGCCATGGCGCTCACCGTTGAAACATGAAATATTGGTTTTGATCTTGTCATTGCTATCCCTCCGGTTTTATGAAAAAATTTTAGATTTGCGGATATCCCTTGCACCAACGATGGCGCGGAAAGGACGTTTACCGCATGTTTTGGTTTTAACTTAGCACCCGTCCGTAAAGCCCTTATGAAGGGTTTTTCACGGTTTTGTAAATGTTTTGTAAAAATGCTTCTCATCCAGGGGCTTTTCGAGGTAATCTGGTTTCGCAAGTCATGAGGACCCCCATGAACAACAAAAAACGGACACGTATCCAAATAAGCAGTAGGAAGGAGGCGTCATGAAGAAGGTGATTTTTATAGTGATCCTAGTGTTACTGGCAACCGTCACTAACGCTCCGGCAAGTTCGCTGCATCGGATCGGAAGCTTCCTCGGTGATGATGGCCAACCCAGCGGTTGCTTCTGTTGTGTGAAAGCAACATGCGTCGTGGCCAAGGATGAGGCCGACTGCAAGAAGATCGGCGGCATAAAGGTCAAGAAGTGCGAGGAATGCGGAGAGGCGGCGGAAAAAAAGGAGTAAGGGGCTGCAACAATTCCCCAAGACTCAGGCAGACACGTATCCAAATAAGCAGTTGGGAGGAGAAATCATGAAAAAAATTTTCTTGTTTGTGTTGCTCATTGCCATGGCCACGGTCGCCCAAGGGGCGGATATGGATGATGTTCAGGGGCTCCTTGGCGTTGACGGCAAATTCACAGGTTGCTTCTGCTGTGTGAAGGACACGTGTGTCGTGGCCAGGAGTGAAGCAGACTGCAAAAAGATCGGCGGCGTAAAGATCAAAAACTGCAAGGAATGCCTGGAGGCGGCCGCACCAAACAATTAGACGCCTAATGTGGGGGTAACATGCGTTTTAGAACTTTTCTAACGGCAGTGCTTTCCATGGGGTTGATGGCCTCTGCGACCTGTGATTCATGGGGGCAAGAACCGGCAGTTGGCAAGCCGGGTCAAATTGCCGGGGGCGTGGATCCCGAGATGACTTATGTGCTGGCCATCGGTTGCTGTGTTCCATGGAAGAAGCCCCAAACCTGCAGCAACACGGTCCGCCTCTTTGTGGACGCGGCTACTGCGCAGCTGAACATTCCCCGCAAAAACATTCTGACCCTTATTGATAAAGAGGCAACTTATGAAGGCGTTTTGAAGGGCTTCAAATGGCTGTCCGAAAAATCGAGCCCGGACAATGCCGTGATTATCTATTACAACGGCCACGGTATCATTCTACCGGAAGGCAGCGGCACGGGGGAACCGGAGGATGTATTCGTTTTGTGGTCGGAAAAATTCCCTTTCGCCGGATTGTACGCGGTGCTCGCCCATATCTGGATGAACGACGAAAAGTTTTCCGACCTCGTGGACAAACTCCCCGGAAAGGCCAAGCTCGTCATTGCAGACACCTGCCACGCACTCGAGGCATGGGAAGATCTTCACCCCGGAGGCGCGAAGATCGATTATGGGCTAATGGATGCCGCGCTCATGGCTGCCGCACAGGCAGGTCAACCGGCCGTCAGTACGCCGGACCACGCCCTTTTCACGGAGCAGTTGGTGAAGGCGATGAACAGTAACGTCGACAACCTCAAAGAAGCGTTTGATCTGGCGCAGCGAGAAACCAAGAAAGAATCGAGGATATTCTTTCGGAACCTTAGCAAGAAAACATGGGGTGAGGCCTCTGTTGAGCAGGGGCCCACACTTGAGGACCCGGCAAATATACTGCCTCTCTTCATTCTAAAATGATTACATCGGTAAAGGGGCGTAGCGTAAATCTTCCCGTCCGTAGGAACAAAACGACCCAATTGACGATCCCATGACCCAGACGCCTGAACGCAGCCTGTATCTCGACTATCTTCGAACCGCGCTGATTCTTCTGATCGTCCTGGATCACGCATCCGTTGCCTACACCAGCGCCGCCCAACTCAATTTCTTCAGTTGCAAGGATTCAATCTGGTTCATTGCGGATCCAAACGCCGTTCATGACCTTCTGCGCGGTATTCGCGCATTTCGAATCCCTTTCGCTATCCCGCTCCTTTTCTTCATATCGGGACTTTTTATGGATGCGGGAATAGGGAAATACGGAATTGCCGGATACATGAGAAGACGCCTGGTGCGTATTGGTATTCCGTTGTTGATCATTGCCTTTGTTTTGTCACCGCTGACGCACTATCTCCCCTGCATTCTCACATGGCGGAAGGTGGATCCAACCCACTTTTTCTTCAATGAGTTCTTCAGAGGGCGCTGGTATATCGTTCATGGCTGGTTTTTGTGGATGCTGCTGGTCTTTGAATCGATTGCCGTGATGTGCAGGGCGTTTTTGGGTCAAACGCTTAAGGGGATCGGCAGGACCGTAATCCGGATTGCCATGGAAAAGCCATCCCGGATCTACGCGTTTCTGTTTGCCTGTTCCTATGTGGGATATACGGTGGGCGTAGCGCTCATAAATTCCAGGTTTGCGATCCACTGGGAAGTCCTGTCAGGGCCTTTCTTTTTCCTCGAAAGGATGTACCTGGTGGACTTCTCTTTTTTCCTTCTCGGCGTGATCTTAGGCCAATCCTACGGAACTGAACAATTCAAAAAGATCGAGGAGGCGATGTTCGCATCCCCGTTCAAATGGGTTTCCATCTCATGCGTGGTCCTATTGGCAACGGCACTCTTGCCCGTGCCCGAAACCCGTTCCTTTTTTACGCTGTTGTACGATCCTTTGCTTCACCTGAACCTGATGACGGCTCCGGCACTTTGCGTTACGCTTTCGCTGGCATCCCTTTCCGTCTTTCGAAAATATGTTAATGTCCGGTCCGCCTTTCTCCAAAGCCTATCCAGGGCTTCTTATACAATTTACATATTTCATCTCATCATTTGCGTCTGGACGGAGTACCTGCTCTTGTCCCTCAACATTTCCGCCTACTTAAAACTCGGCATTTCTTTTGTGACGGCAGTCCTGGCAGGCTGGGCCCTGTACCGGCTCAAACAAAACGTCATTGCAAGCGCACGGCACAAGAGGAAGAAAAGGCGACCATCCTAACCTACATCCCGCTCGCGTCACGCACCAGGCGCCCATAATTGTAAATCCGGATGGCATCGCCCTGGGGGCCGGCTCCGGTGGGCCAGTCGTCGGGATCTCCCATCTTGGGGTCGCTGCGCTGAGCCCCCGCACCGTGAACGTCCGTCCATCGGCCGTTCATGTAGCCCATGGCCCGGCCAAAAGCGACATACGCGGCTTTCGTTCCGGGTGCAGCGTTCACGTTGGCATGGGTGCTATTGCTCCAGTAATAAGGGTAGTCTGTTTGTCCCGCTTCATTTGTAATGGCGGTGACATTAAACAATGGATCGATGGCGGCGGAGCCGGTGACGTCGGGGGAACGGGAATAATCCACAATGCTCTGCAGTTCTTTAGCGTTCGGCAGGCGCCAATCGCTGTAACCAAGATAATTTTCAGCGTTTTTCGCTTCCACCCAGGCCAAGACCTCTTCCCAGTTGAGGCCTGTGCCGCTGTCGTCCCGGGACCACATGAGGCCGGCCGCGTTGTCGGTGATGGTGCCGTCCCCGTTGTCCGTAAATTCGTTGCTGCCGTATCCGGTGTTGTCGCGCACATAAATGGTGAAGTAACCTTTATTAGCGGTCGGGTAACACTTGATGCGCCCGTCGGCGAAGTTGACGCCGAAAAAACATTCCTGCCCGTTCATCACCGTGGCGTTATAGACCGTGCTGGTGGTCCACTGGGAGTCGATGATCCTATCGCCTGCGCTCGTGTCCCCATATGCGAAATCGAAGTAGTCGGCGTCCATAAAGGGGACCAGACTTGATGTATCGGTCCCGCCATAGCCGCTGGGATCGATGCCGGAAAACTCAATGAGCGAATAAAGCTCCTTGACGGTGGGCAGCCGCCAGTCGTCGTATCCCGCAAGTTCGAAGGCATCAGCGCCGTCAACCGCTTCGTCCCAGGTCATTTTGGCTCCTGGATCCCGCTGCCACATGAGACCCGTGATATTGTCCGTTATGGTTCCGTCGCCATTGTCGGTATAGTCGGGAGCATTGCTCGTATGCTGGGCATCCTGCCCATAAAAAACCTCAACTGGTTCCGGGCAGGGAATGGCGCCGGAATCATCGTAGCATGTGTCTTGAGCCGTATCCACAACAGGATAAGATCCGGTTTCAGTTTCCACTATCTCCAAGTCGCCTTGGTCATAGAATGTGGTTTCAAAATCCATCAAACCGTCTACAGTCGTGTCCACACCGAAATAGAATCCATAGGCGCCGACCGGAAGCCCTGTCATGCGCAATACCTCCAGGGGTTCCGTCATATCGAAAAGGGCTCCCTGATAAGCGGGCATAAGGCCCTCCATGCCATCTTCACTAAAATTCCACCCGTCAGGATACTCATAGTAATACCATCCCATGGGCGTCTCCGCGATAATCCACCATTCGGCCATTTCTCCGGTCTGGTCACCGGCATCCAATTGAATGGTGGCAAAGAGGGTGCTGCCCGATGAAATGGTCACTTCTCCGTCTATGCCGTTCAGTTTTATATCCGGAACCGCCGAGGTCGCACCGGCATTGCTATAGAACAGCCCCAGAAACAGAAATGCGGAAAATACTGCAGCCATGGCGCTCACAGGCGAAACATGAAATTTTGGTTTTGGTCTTGTCATTGTCATACCTCCGGCCTTATGCGATCATTTTAAGTCTGCGGATATCCCATTCCATAATGATGTTCCGGAATGGCCGTTTGCCGCATG
>JABGPV010000344.1 GCA_018644785.1 Deltaproteobacteria bacterium
TGGGACCCATTTCCTTTATTTTTTCGGTCATTTCGGTGATCACCTTGACAAACTGGGGCGCTTCACTGGAAGAAAGATTGAACATCTGTACCCGCTCTCCGCCAGTCTTGATGCTTTCAAGAATTCTCTGCGCTTCCTCCACCCGTTTGCGGGCGCGAATGTTGCCGCTGGTAAACTGACAGGCCCCTTCCATACAGCCTATCACGCAAACCCCGTCGGCCCCCTTCTCAAAGGAACGAAGAAGATGGATCAGGTCCACTTTTCCGGTGCAGGGCAGTTTGATGATCTTGACGTTACTGGGATATTGAAGTCTCATGGAACCTGCCAGGTCCGCGGCGGTATAGCCTCAAAACTGACAGCAAAAGGCAATGATAATCGGCTCGAAATTGTCCATTACAGTACTCCTTCCAGTAGAGCTTCCACTTTGCTCATGACTTGATTGTCTTCATACCAATCCAACTGAATGACTTTGGCCGGGCATTCGGATGCGCATACCCCGCAACCACGGCACAGGGCCTCATCAATTTCGCTGACGCCGTCCGCATTGATTTTGGGCACGTCATAGGGGCACGACCGTACACAGACGAGGCAGGCGGCGCATTTATCCTGATCTACCGTGGCCGTGACAACGGATAGCGCAATTTCATCCTGGGCCAGGAAAGTGACGGCCCTTGATGCAGCCGCCATGGCCTGGCTGATGGATTCAGTGATGAGTTTCGGGCTGTGGGCCGTGCCGCATACGAAAAATGCGTCGCTGGCCATATCCACCGGGCGCAGTTTCACGTGCGCTTCCATGAAGTAACCGAACTCATTCCGGGCCACTTTGAGAATGGATGACAGTTCGTCGTTTTCTTCGGCGCGCATGCCCGTACTGAGGGCCACGATGTCGGCTGACGCCTGAATCTCCCGCTGCAGCACATGGTCTTTGAAGCGCACCATAAGGCCATTTTCGGTGCTTTCAACCTGGGGAGGATGATCCTTGTCGAATCTGAAAAAGAGAACCCCCAGTCGCCTGGCTTCACGGTAATATTCTTCCATGATGCCATAGGTGCGGATGTCCCGATAGAGAATAAAGACGTCTGTTTCCGGGTTCAGTTTTTTAATTTGAAGGGCGTTCTTAACGGCGCTCTGGCAGCAGATGCGGGAACAATTGGGGTTTTCCTCGTTTCTGGAACCCACGCACTGAACCATGACCACCCGTTCCAGGTTTTCGGCGCCTCTTTCGTACAGGCGTTTGTCCAATTCAAGATGGGTGATGACCCGATCATCCTGGCCATATAGAAATTCGGTGGGTTTGTATTCCCGGGCACCCGTGGCCAGAATGACAATCCCGTGATCGATTTCCCGTTGATACATGCTCGGACCCACCATGACTTCAGTGGTGAAATTTCCCTTGAAGCCATTGAAATCAACGATGAGGGATTCGGTTAACACTTGAATGTTTTCGTGTTGTTCCACCAAGGCAATCACATCGGACAGGTGGGCCTGAACATCATCCCCTTCGATGGTGTCCGTGAGTTCTCTGGCAAGGCCGCCCAGTTGAGGTTCCTTCTCAACAAGGACCACTTCAAAGCCCTGGTCCGCCACCCCCAGGGCGGCGGTCATACCGGCGATGCCGCCACCGATCACCAGTGCCCTTTTGTTGACGGTGATGGTTCTGGCGTTCAGCGGTTCCAGAAGGGAAGCCCTGGCCACGGCCATACGGATCAGGTCCTTGGCCTTATTGGTTGCGGCTTCCGGGTCGTCCCGGTGAACCCAGGAATTATGGTTGCGGATATTGGCCATCTCAAAAAGATATTTGTTGAGGCCGCTTTCCTGGAGGCTATCCTGAAAGAGAGCCTCATGGGTGGTGGGTGAGCAGGCGGCAACCACCACGCGGTTGAGGTTGTTTTCACGGACCACTTCCTTGATTTTTTCCTGGGTGTCCTGGGAGCAGGTGAACAGGTTCTGATCGGTGAGGACCACGTTGGGTAGCGTTTTAGCATATTCAGCTACACCGGGAACGTCCACAACACCCCCGATGTTAATGCCGCAGTTGCATACAAAAACGCCTACCCGGGGTTCGAGACCCGCAACGTCTATTTCATCGGGCAGGGTTTTGATTCGAACTTCAGTTCCTCTGGACTCGCTCAATATCATGCCCGAGGCGCAAGCGGCAGCACTGGATTCCACCACCGATTGGGGAATATCTTTGGGTCCTTGAAAAGCGCCGCACACATACACCCCTTCCGCAGAGGTATTGACCGGATGAAAGGTTTCAGTTTGGCAGAAATTGTCTTCATTGACATCCACACCGAGGTCTTCGGCGAGTTGGACCACCTGGGGCGATATTTCCATGCCGACTGAAAGGACCACCATGTCAAAGGTTTCCTCGATGAATTCTCCTGCTTCCGTGGCGTATTTCAGGATCAGAGAATCATCGTCAATCATTGGGTCAATGGTGTGAACACGGGACCTTATAAACCGAACCCCGTGTTTATCTTTAGCATTGTTATAATAAATCTCAAAATCTTTCCCATGGGTCCGCATGTCCATGTAGAAGATGGCGCAATCCAGATCGCTCCCCCCGTGTTCCTTGGCGATGACCGCCTCTTTGATGGCGTACATACAGCATACGGAAGAACAATAGGAGTGATCGCAGCGATTAATATCCCTGGAGCCCACGCACTGGATCCAGGCTATTTTTTTGGGTTCCGCGTGATCAGAAACCCGGGTTAAGTGCCCCATGGTGGGGCCGGAAGCCGAGAGAATCCGCTCAAATTCCATGGACGTCATCACATTGGGATGATCCGTGTAATGATAGGTGTCAAATGTTGACGGGTCAAAAGGCTGAAATCCGGGGGCCAGAATAATGGATCCCGTGGTAAGCGCAAGGGTTTCCGATTGTTCATCGTGGGTGATGAGGGTTACCGCTTCAGCTTTACAGGCGGTGACGCACTGGTAGCACTCGGAGCAGATGCCGCATTTGACACAGCGTTCCACTTCTAAAAGGGTTTCTTCTTCGCTGTACCCCAAAGCGATTTCTTTGAAATTACCTTCACGCTCCTCCAGGGAAAGGGCTTGCATTACCTCTCTGGCAATATGGGGTTCCCCTGAGACATCGGGTTTTTCATAAGAATCGTCGTCCTTTGCTCTATCCGATTTCAGATCCAGATCGTTCAGGAAACGGTGGATGCTTTCACAGGCTTCTTTGCCGCTGGCAACCGCTTCCACCACGGACTTGGGACCATAAAACACATCGCCGCCGGCAAACACGCCGGGGAGGGGTGTCTCAAGGGTTATGGGATCCGCTTCCAGCCCGCCCCTCGGTGTAACGGCGATACCGTCCTTGTCCGCAAAAGAGAGGTCGGCCGCCTGGCCGATGGCGACGATAACGTTGTCGCCTTCCAAGATGGTCAGGTTCGTTTCATCATAACTGGGGTTAAAATTGCCCTTTTCATCAAATACGGCAGTGCATTGCTTGAACTCCGCACCCGAAAACCGTCCCTCGTTTTTAAGGAACTGTTTGGGACCCAGGCTGTTGATGATGGTAACCCCTTCTTCCAGGGCCTCTTCAATCTCGTAGTCCCATGCCGGCATTTCTTCACGCTTTTCCAAGCATACCAGAGACACTTCCTTTGCACCGAGACGTTTGGCACTCAAAGCCACATCGATGGCCACATTGCCGCCGCCGATGACAATTACCCGGTCGCCTAAGGTTACATCTTTTTCTAAGGCGGCATCTCGAAGAAACTCAACCCCTTCGATGACGCCGGGAGTGTCTTCACCGTCCACGTTGAGTCTACGGCTCAGGTGCAGGCCCGTGGCCATAAAAACAGCCTCAAACCCATCTGCCTTGAGGCTTTCAAGGGTAATGTCCTCGCCGAAGGTGACGCCGGTTTTGATGGTTACACCCAGTGCTTCGATGGTGTTCACTTCGGCTTCGATGATGTCTCGCGGAAGCCGGTAGGCGGGTATGCCCACCGTCATCATGCCGCCTACAACGGGAAGCTTTTCAAATACCGTGACGGGGTATCCCCGCAACGCTAAAAAATAAGCGGCTGAAAGACCCGCCGGCCCCGATCCGATCACCGCCACATTATTATTCCGGGGTTCCGGTTTTTCCGGTACGTAGGGCGTTTCATTTTTAAGGTCCACGTCTGCCAGGAATCTGTGGAGATATTGAATGGCCAGGGGTTTATCCACATCGGTTCGGGTGCAGATCCCTTCACAGGGGTGATGGCACACCCTGCCGCAGATGCCGGGGAAAGGATGGGCGTCTTTGAACAGCGCCAACGCTTCACTGTATTTTTTCTGTTTGATCAGGGCAATGTATCCTTGTACACTCACACGTGCGGGGCACGTTGCCTTGCAGGGCGCGGTGTCCCTTTTGGCAATGGCAAAGGCGCTGGGAATAGCCTGTGCGTATTTCTTGAAAATGGCATGCTTTTGGCTCAGCCCCTGATCGTACTCATTGGGCAGATCCACGGGACATACTTCGGCACAATCCCCGCAGGCGGTACACTTGGCTGCATCGATAAAGCGAGGCGCCTTCTGAACCGTTACTTTGAAGTTCCCCGGGTTTCCTTCTACTTTTTTCACCTCGGCGGAGGTGATTAAATCAATGTTGAGATGCCGGCCGACCTCGACCAGTTTAGGCGAGATAATTCACATGGCACAGTCATTGGTGGGAAACGTCTTGTCCAGTTCGGACATAATTCCCCCAATGGCTGAAGATGCTTCAATGAGCTGAACACGGTAACCTGAATTGGCCAGGTCCAGGGCCGACTGCATGCCGGCGATACCGCCGCCGACAACCATTACCGATCCTGACTTCTGTTGAGACTGGGTATTGGACATGATTTTGGGTTTCCTTTCCGATATTTAGTGTCTGAACGAAAACTAGGATTTTTCGTCAAGGTCAAGGAAGATCAAAATTTTAACCGTAGG
>JABGPV010000345.1 GCA_018644785.1 Deltaproteobacteria bacterium
ACCTGGCCGCCCTGAAAACAGCCATTGAACAAAAGGCCGACTATGCCGAAATCGACGTGCAGAGAACCTCGGATGGCACGATCGTGGTGGTCCATGATCAGGACCTCATGAGACTGGCACGCGATCCCCGTCGCATTGGAGAAAACACCTTTCAGGATCTGTCTCAGGTAGATATCGGCAGCGGATTTCACAAGGACTTTTCGGATCAACGCCTTGCCACCCTTTCCGACTTTTTGTCAGCGGCTTCGGGTAAAATCAAGCTGCTCATCGAGCTTAAATATTACGGTGAAGATCCCTTGCTTGCCGGGGAAACGGTAAAAATGGTCCGTCAGGCACATGCGCAAAAAGAGGTGGCGTTCATGTCCCTCAACCTCGAGGCCGTGCGTCAGATAAAGCACCTGGCCCCCCGGGTTTCGGCCGGTTACCTTTTGGCCGCCGGACTGGGAGATATTGCGCGTTCCCATGTTGATTTTCTTGCCGTGCCGGTTGAACAGGCAACGGCCGGACGGATGAAAACCGCAGGGAAAAATAGTATGAAAGTGTATGCCTGGACCGTGAACGATATGGATGGCATACTCGGTCTGATGGAGGTGGGCATCGACGGGGTGATCACCGACGATCCGGCGATGGCAAGAAAAGCGGTGGAAGATATTGGCAAGCTTTCGGCCATGGAGCGCCTCCTGTTCAGGTTCAGGCATGTGTGGGATTGAAGCAGGCTGAGGAGAGTGTAAAGTACATAATGAAGACCAGTTATCGAAAGGAGATTGCCATGATAAACCATTCTTACAAAGCCTATGTGGTTGAAGAGGGCGAAGACGGCAGCTTTTCCGGAGGAATACGAGATAAAACCATCAATGAGCTACCGCCGGGGGACATAACGGTCCGGGTGGAATATTCCAGTTTAAACTATAAAGACGCCCTATCCGCCACCGGCAACCGTGCTGTCACCAAAACATACCCTCATACCCCCGGAATCGATGCGGCGGGCATCGTGGAGGAGAGTAACGCCCAAAACCTTCCCGAAGGGACGCCGGTCATTGTTACCAGTTATGATCTGGGCATGAACACGCCGGGCGGCTTCGGTCAATATATCCGGGTGCCGGCGGACTGGGTGGTGCCCCTGCCTCCCGGCTTGAGTCTCATAGAAAGCATGATTTTCGGAACAGCGGGTTTTACAGCAGGATTATCCGTTTTGAAATTGACCGCCTCGGTTAAACCGGAGCAAGGCCCCATCGTGGTTACAGGTGCCACCGGGGGGGTGGGCAGTGTGGCCGTGGCCGTATTGTCAAAACTGGGTTATACGGTTTCAGGAGTATCCGGAAAACCGAATGCAAAGGATTTTCTGGGTCCCCTGGGGGTCGATAAAATCATCGGAAGAGAGGCATTTCTGGAAAACACGGATCGTCCATTGCTGAAACCCCTTTGGGCGGGCGCCGTGGATACCGTGGGGGGCGATCCACTGGCCACCGCCATCAAATCCACTCATCCCCTGGGGGTGGTGACCTGCTGTGGTAACGCTGCATCCCCCCAGCTGCCCATAACGGTCTTTCCGTTTATTTTAAGGGGCGTGTCCCTCATGGGTGTTAACTCGCAAGGCTGCCCCATGAACATTCGAAAAACCGTGTGGGAAAAGCTTTCTCATGATTGGAAATTTTCTGGCCTTGAAAGGATCTGCCAAGAGATATCCCTGCAAGAATTGAGCGACAGGATTGAAACCATTCTTAAAGGTCGGTCGCTGGGTAGAACCGTAGTTCGGCTTGACCGGACGTCTGTTGCGGCCTGATGAAAAAGATCAAGAGTATTGCAAATGGTGTTGTGGAAAGGCCTGGTTTGTGTGATACTATCGGGAACTCGTGATCAGGCTTGAATTGTGTTAAATCATTTCATGAGAGGAGGAATAAATGATAAGAGGAAAATGGATGATTCTGGTGCTCGTTGCGCTTCTGTGCGCCCCGGGGTGGGCGGGTGCCGTGTCGGAGGATGATTTTGACCTGGACACCACGGCGGACCTGGTGGAATTGTGTACCGTACCCCGCAGCGATCCACTTCACCGGGAAGCCGTCAGTTTCTGCGTCGGCTTCCTGGTGGGGGCCTATCACTACCATGTGGCGGAAAATGCGGGTCCGGCAGGAACCCTTATGGTCTGCCCGCCCGATCCGCCGCCGAAGCGATCAGAGGTGGGGAAGATGTTTTTGGACTGGGTAAAAAAACATCCGCAATACATGAACGACGAACCCGTTGAGACGTGGTTTCGGTTCCTCATCGAGACGTATCCCTGTAAACCCTGAATCAACCCTTATGAGAAAGGAGATTAAAATGACGAAAACTGTAATTGCATTGATGATTGCCACCTGTCTCTTACTGGGTGGATGTGCGGGGATGAGTGACACCGAACAGAGGACGTTGAGTGGCGGTGCCATGGGTGCCGCCGGTGGTGCCATTATCGGCGCCATTGCCGGGAATGCCGCTCTGGGCGCTGCCATCGGTGGTGCGGCCGGAGCCGGCGGCGGGTATCTCTATGGTAAACATAAAGAATCTGAGAAGAGTGCGTATCAACAAGGGTATAACGCGGGAAAGCAGAGCCAATAGGTTTTCCTGATTTTTTGTAAACGATTTGAAAAAGGAGATGAACGTTATGAAGGAAAGTAGAAGCTCGAAAGTTATGTTTCGTCTGGTGATGAGTTTGTTTGTGGCCGCCATCTTTTTTATCACCGCTCTGCCGGTGATGGCTCAGGATGATTTGAAGCCGCAGATCCTGGTGGATCAGGCCCTTTTGACACTCAATAATTTTGTTGCGGAAAAAGACATGGAGTGGTTCAAAAACAACCTGAAAACCTCCAAGGGACTCCTGATTGTCCCTCAACTCGTGAAGGCGGGGTTCATTTTCGGTGGGTCCGGCGGCCGGGGTGTCGTGCTTATTCGCGATCCGAAAACGGGTCAGTGGAGCCAACCCGGTTTTTACAGCCTGGGTTCAGTGAGTTTTGGTCTGCAGATCGGTGCTGAATCGTCCTCAGTGATCATGCAGGTGAGAACCCAGCGAGGGCTGGAATCCCTCTATGGTACCTCCTTTAAATTTGGAGGCGATTGCTCTGTGGCCGCAGGGCCGGTTGGAGTGGGTGCAGCCGCAAAAGGGGTGACCGCGGATATGGTTTCTTTTTCCCGTGCCCAGGGAGCCTATGCGGGGATCTCTTTTGACGGAAGCATGGTCAAGGTGAATGAAGACTTTGATAAGGCCTACTACGGGAAATCAGTGAGGCCGGTGGACATTTTCGTTAAAAAAAGTGTAAGCAATCCGGGTTCCGCGAATCTGCGTAAAGCCCTCAAAAAGGCAGAAAAGGGGAAGTAGGGAAAATGGGGACAAACAACGTTTAATGCTAACAACAGTTTTTTCTTGGCTGTCCGGCTTTTCCCGGAGTACCATAGAAAAACGTCGTCTGTCCTCTATTGTGCGGAGCCTCCCGGATGGGTTCCCACGCGGAGCATGGGAACCAGGGGAAAGAAGGGTTTGAGCTCATTTAAGTTAATAAGTTAAGGACGTTGGTCTTCACTAAGTTTTCGCTAAGAACTCTGGTATCACCGAAGGCCGAATGACGTGCAGGTGAACCCTGTCGTCCAGATCAGTGAGGCCCTTGAACTGCTCCTCGATCGCCGGGGCAATGCTGCCCGCTTCATCCGAAGTGACGACGAGTCGAAACCTGTTGAATCCGGCCCTATCACGTAATTGTTTTCCAGCGGCAAGGGATTTCTTAATGCCCTCACCCATTCCGCTATCCAAGCTTTCCGACAGGCAAATGCCTACCAATAGACGGTCTCCGATTGTGACGAGATAGTCGATTGGCAGGCCACGGAACACATCGGGTTTTTTCTTTATCTGGACAACTGAAAACACCTCGTCCGGACATCCACAGCCAAGTCCTTCCTGAACAAAGGATACAAGCTCCTGCTTTTCTTCTGGTCTTAATTCAATTGCTTTCTGTATGCGACCCACGAAAAAAATAACCTCCACTCACCTAAGGGCTCACTCAAGAATAATTACAAAAGGGGCGAGACCCCGTTTTTTTTTGCTGTCAAAAATAAACGTGGCCTGTCCCCAATTACAAACTTAACCCTTGGACATTATTTATTCCACGGATTTCCACGCATTGGTTCAAAGAAGGGAGATTGTTTTGGCCCTTTTTCTAATTTTTCCATAGCCTCTTTAATTAAGCGTTCTATTGTTTTCTGTGATTCAGGGGTAGTTTGAAAAGGACTCAATTTAGCGGTGTTGCATATCATGTCGGATGCATGATCGATGGATATTTTTTCTATATTGATGACCAGATCATAAAGCCTTGAATCCCACGTGTCGAGATCATACAGTTTCTGGCTCCATTTCCGTCTCTCTTCGTCAACATCTTTTACCATTTGTTCAGCTTTCTTCTCTGAAACCGCCTCCCTCTGCATCATGCATTCAATACGATATTTCATATTGGCAATAATCCGAACTTTCAGGACATGCGGAGCATCCTTTAGAAAATACTGGCCTGCAAAGCCATGATAGACGACATTGTCCTTGATGATTTGCGTTAAAAATGCTGCACGGATAAAGTTAATGTATTTTTCTCTTGCAAAAGTGTAACGTTCGGAAATTGATGGAGCATCACGAATAGAGCGTAAAAGCTTTACTTCCGGGATGTTGTATTCATCGGCAACTTTTAGAAGGATTTCGCGAGAGATACACGTGTAGCCAAGCTTTTTTGCCACTTTCTCGGCCACTAAACTACCATGGGTGTAAGAACCCCTTGAAATAGTGATAACAGACATTGCCCACCTCCTTATAATCATGAAAGTTCTAGCAGTAAGCCGCACCCTAATTTATCCTAAGGCGGCGAGCCGCAGTTTTAAGTTTTAAGTTTTTCAGTCAATGAACTTCTTGTT
>JABGPV010000346.1 GCA_018644785.1 Deltaproteobacteria bacterium
GGCCGAAAAACTGGGCCTTGCGCTGGACCATTATAATTATGTGACTACCGGCAGTTTTAAGCCGGTGGAGACCGCTACTCCCGGTATTTTTGCCTGCGGCGCCTGTCAGGCACCCAAGGATATCCCCTCGTCGGTGGTGGATTCCAGTGCCGCGGCAGGGGTGGCCGGCAGCCTCCTTTCCGAGGCCCGTTGGTCTTTGACCCAGAAAGCCCAGATTCCGGAGGAACGTAATATCAGAGGGGATGCCACGCGTATCGGTGTTTTCGTATGCTGCTGCGGCACCAATATTGCCGGTGTTGTGGATGTTCCGGCGGTGGTGGAGTTTGCAAAGGGTCTGCCCGGCGTGGTCTTTTCCGAGCAAAACCTGTTCAGTTGTTCCCAGGATACCCAGGTCAAGATGGGTCAGGTGATCCAGGAGCAAGGGCTTAATCGGGTGGTGGTAGCGGCCTGTACGCCCAAAACCCATGAACCGCTCTTTCAGGAGACCCTTGCCAGCGTCGGGATCAACAAATATCTCTTTGAGATGGTCAACATTCGGAACCAGTGTTCCTGGGTGCACAAAGATGATACCGAGGCTGCCACGGTAAAAGCCAAGGACCTTGTGCGGATGGCGGTGGCCAAGGCGGGATTGCTGGAACCCCTGCCGGAACCCATACTCAACATCAACCAGAATGCTCTGGTGATCGGGGGCGGCGTAGCCGGTATGGAGGCCGCCAAAAACCTGGCTGGACAGGGATATTTCACCTATCTGGTGGAGCGTGAAGGGAAACTGGGTGGCAATGCTCAATCCCTTCACGAAACATGGCGGGGAGAGGATATTCAAGGTTACCTTAACGGCCTGATCCAGGAGATGGAAGCGGCGGAAGACATTGAGGTGTGTTCGGGCGTCGAGATTACCGAAGTGGAAGGCTTTGTGGGTAACTTCAAAACCACCATTATGCAAGAACAGGAAAGCCGAACCCTGGAACACGGCGTCACCATCATGGCAACCGGAGCAACGGAACATGCTCCTGAAGATCCTGCCCTCATTGAATCTTCGCGGGTAATGACCGGTCTTCAATTACAGCAAGGCTTCGTCAGAGGGGACAGCCAGCTCAACGGCCTCGGTACCGCCGTTTTTCTTCAGTGCCACGGATCCCGTATTCCCGAGCGACCCTTCTGTTCCAAAGTATGCTGTACCCAGTCCATCAAGAGCGCCCTGGATCTTAAAGAGCGAAACCCTCATATGCACATCTATGTGGTTTACCGGGACATGAGGCCTTACGGGCTCAGGGAAGATCTGTACCGGGAAGCGAGAACCAAGGGCATCTCTTTTGTGCGTTACAACTTTGAAAAAGGGCTTAAGATAGAACCGAACGATCAGGAAGTGGAGATCGGGTTTACGGATACGGTTTTCAGAAAAGAGATGATCATTCACTCCGATCTTTTGGTGCTGGCTTCGGCAATTGTTCCCGAAAAAGAAAATCCCCTGTCGCGGTTTTACAAGATAGCCCAGAACGAAGATGGCTTTTTTATGGAAGCCCATGTGAAGCTTCGACCCGTGGATTTCGCCACCGACGGCGTGTTTGTCTGTGGTCTGGCCCACTCCCCCAAACCCATTGACGAAAGCATCGCCCAGGCCCAGGCCGCCGCCGCACGAGCCGTCACACTTTTATCGGCCAAAAGCCTGCCCGTGAGCGGTACGGTTGCAGAAGTAAATCCGCTCAGCTGCAGCAGTTGCGGGGTTTGCGTCTCCATCTGCCCCTACTCGGCTCCCAGGATGGATGAAAAAACCGGCAAGGCCGTGATCGAATCCACCCTGTGCAAGGGGTGCGGTCTTTGTGTGGCATCTTGTCGTTCCGGAGCACTGCATCTCAAAGGCTTTGAAACCTCGCAGATCATGGGTATGATAGACTGTGCCTGATTTTTCAGTGCGGATCCGGCCGTCGTAGCCACTTTGGCGGAGTTGGCTTGCGGATTTCAAAATGCCGGGAACCCCGTATGGAAATCCGTTATTGCTTCACCCCACCGGATGAAACATCTGAAGCCGTTCTGGACCAGATCAGCGATCTTGTGGCATCCAGTGGCGGCGTGGGCACTTCCTGGATAAAAGAGAACCTTCAAAAAGCCTTCCTGATCGGTTACGCCCTTTGCGAAGACCGGGTGGTTGGCACCTCAACCCATAAATATCCCAAAGAGCATTACCGGAAAAAGATTGAAGCTGAGACCGGACTCGATCTTTCCAATTACCTGGAACGAGGATATACGGCAGTGGATCCGGAATTCCAGGGCATGGGAATCGGCGGAAAGGTGATTCAGGGGTTGATTGAAAGATCAGAAGGGCAAGAGATCTATGTGACCATCGACATGGATAATCCCTGGCCCCTCAGGATGACCCACCGGGTGGGGATGGGGTTTGCCGCCCGATTCATCAACGACCGAACCGGACATGAATTGGGGGTTTTCACCAATGTAACACCGTGCAGAAATGTTTTGAACCCGGCCAAAGATTGCTGAAACTCCATGATTAGGGCAAATTGAAATGAAAAAAGAGACGTCATCAAACTGATTGAGGCAGGAAAACCACAAAACGGGTAAGTAGTATCATATAATATGTTCCCGGAAGACTCAATTATTGGTATAAAGTTGAACGGATACTTCTCCCAACGTTGGTAAGTAAGCATAGGATGAAACATGAGGTCACGGTTATGAAAATTGAAGCCATCAGATTGAAGAATTTTAAAGCATTTCAGGATGTGGAGATGCTGGATATTCCCCGTTTCTGCGTTTTGGTCGGCGCTAACGGTTCAGGCAAGTCAACCTTGTTTCAAGTTTTTGCTTTTCTGAAAGAAGCAATAGCCAGCAACGTGCATACTGCGCTTATCAAGCTTGGCGGGAGCCTGGGGTTTCGAGAAGTTCGCAGCCGAAACAGTAAAGGAAATATTGAAATTGAAGTGAAATTCCGTGCAAAGAGCGATGGGCCGCTAATTACTTATTTTCTTTCAATCAGCGAAGAAAATGGATCGCCGTTTGTCGAACGGGAAATCCTAAAGTACCGGCGCGGTAGCAGCGGCCGACCCTGGCATTTCCTTAATTTTTCGAAAGGCGAAGGAACCGCCGTCACCAATGAGCTTGATGCGGTAACCGATGTACGCGACCTGCAGCGGGAAGATCAAAAGCTAAAGGCCCCTGATATTCTGGCAATAAAAGGTCTTGCTCAATTTGAACGGTTCCCTGCGGTGGTGGCCTTGGGGAATCTCATAGAAAACTGGCATGTTTCTGATTTTCACATCAATAAAGCCCGTCCGGAGCAAGAGGCGGGTTATGCTGAACATCTTTCCAGCGAGGGCGAGAATCTTTCTCTGGTTACTGAATTCTTACACAACCGCCACCGGAGCCTCTTCGATAAAATTCTTGAAAAATTATCCGCGAGGGTGCCGGGTATCTCCAATGTAAAGGCCAAAACCACAGAGGAAGGGCGGGTTTTGTTGCGTTTTCAGGATGGCGCTTTTGAAGATCCGTTCCTGGCCCGTTATGTGTCCGATGGTACAATTAAAATGTTCGCTTATCTGTTGCTGCTCTATGACCCGAATCCTCACCCACTTTTGTGTGTTGAGGAGCCGGAAAACCAGCTTTATCCGAAACTGCTTTATGAACTGGCTGAAGAGTTCAGGGCTTATGCTGATCGTGGCGGGCAGGTATTTGTATCCACCCATTCGCCTGATTTTCTCAACGCAGTAGAATTGGATGAAGTCTTCTGCCTGGTAAAGAAAAAGGGGTATACGCAAATCAACAGGGCGCGGGATGATGAGCAGCTTAAAGCCTTTATGGAGGACGGCGATCAGATGGGTTATCTCTGGAAACAGGGTTTTTTTGAAGGAGTGGACCCGCAATGAAATCGCTGGTTTTCTTTCTCGAAGAGTATTCTGCCAGGGCTATGCTGGAGGGGCTTTTGCCCCGCTTGCTCCCGGATGGATGGTTGGTGCGGTATATTGTTTTTGAAGGCAAGCAGGATTTGGAAAAACAGCTATTCCGAAAACTTCGGGCCTGGCGATCGCCGGATTGCAAGTTTGTGGTTTTGCGTGACAAGGACAGCGGTGACTGCGCACGAATTCGGCAAAGGCTGGTAGAAAAATGTGCCCGGGCCGGCAAACCAGGCACACTGGTGCGGATTGCCATCCATGAACTTGAGAGCTGGTACCTTGGCGATCTTGCTGCAGTTGAGACCGGACTGGAATTGAGAAACCTGGCACGGAAACAAGCGGCCCGAAAATTTAGGGAACCGGACCGAATTGCCAGGCCAGTCCATGAACTCAGAGCGCTTACCAACAAGAAATATCAGAAAGTAAGTGGATCCAGAGCCATTGGCCCGCATCTTTCCTTGACAGATAATTGCTCCCGGGGCTTTATGAAGTTTATTTCCGGAGTCAGAAACATTATGGCGTTAGCCCAAGAAAACCATTGACCAATACGCAATTTAGTTCTAAATTATAACCATATTTTAGACCTGAAATTAAACCTATTTTATGGTGCCCAAAATGAAAGCTGTCTTAGCAAACTGCTCCGCGAGCATATCAGAACTAAAAAGAAACCCCAGTGCACTCATCAACCAATCCGATGGTGAACCCATTGCCATCCTCAACCATAATAAGCCAACTGCATATCTTATCCCTGCAGAAACATATGAAGAATTATTAGAGAGTATCGAAGATTATCAGCTTGGAATTATAGTAAAAGAAAGACAAAACGAGAAAATTTCAGCCATCGAAGTGGATATCGATGAATTATAAACTGAAATTTCTCCCAACGGCTCTCAAGGAATGGAAAAAGCTTGATAGAACCATTCAAACTCAGTTTAAAAAGAAGTTAAAAGAGCGCCTCAAAAGCCCTCATATACACGGCAGCCAACTCCGCGGTTTT
>JABGPV010000347.1 GCA_018644785.1 Deltaproteobacteria bacterium
AAAGAACCCCCCGTTTGATCCAGAATATGATCAACAGCGGCGCAAAAGCCAGAACCATTACCCGGCTCATCAGTTCCATATCCGATGCCATTCTGGATAAACTGGTGGGCTTTGCCCTCGATGAGTTGGGACCGGCACCTTCCGAATTTGTTTTCCTGATCGTTGGCAGCGAAGGCAGAAACGAGCAGACGCTCAAAACAGATCAGGACAATGCCATCATTTACGCGGATGTGGGTAAAGCCGAATCCAGCGCCGCAAAGGCGTATTTCCTGAAATTCGGCGAACGGGTCTGCACATGGCTGGATCAGGCCGGATACGATTTCTGCAAAGGGAATGTCATGGCCATGAACCCCAAATGGTGCCAGCCCCTTTCCCTGTGGAAAAGATACTTTTATTCATGGATTCGTGTTTCAACGCCGAAAGACCTGATGCAGTCCAACATATTTTTCGATTTGAGAGGCGGGTGCGGCAATATCGGTCTGGTTGATGAATTGCGGCTGTTTCTGTTTGAATCCCTGGAGGGCTGGACAAGATTTTTCAGGGATCTCACCGTCAACGCCCTCGGATTTAAACCCCCTTTGGGATTTTTCAGGAACTTTGTTGTGGAATCCAAAGGAGAGCACCGCCATAAACTGGATATCAAGAAATCCATGACGCCCATCGTGGATATTGCAAGGATTTACGCACTTAGTAATAACATTTCCGAAACCAATACCCATGAAAGGCTGTACCGCCTCTACCTGGAAAAAGTCTTGAATGAGGAAACCTACAACGACCTGGATCACGCCTACAGCTACCTGATGCATCAAAGATTGAGTTGCCAGATTAAAAACATCCTGGAGGGGAAGAAACCGGATAACTATATGGATCCCAACAAACTCTCACGCATGGACCAAACCATGCTCAAAGAAATCTTCAAACGGATTGAGAGCATGCAGACCAAATTGAGCCTCGATTTTACAGGTGCAGCATAAATACTCAGAGATCGGCGAGGCTCTTAATCCCCGCCCGGTCCCACCGTCACGAGGATGTATTGGTCGGGAAGGATAATGTCCTTCAACGCCCTGTTCACATGTGCCCGGGTCACCGATTCGATTTTTTCAATATACCTGGGCATGCGGTCGTAGCCCAGGCCGTAGAGTTCATCCAGCGCCATCTGCATGGCCTGGCTCCCATTGGTCTGCATGCCGATTTTCAGATTGCCCAGAAGATACCGTTTGGCAGCGGCCAGTTCTTTGTCGGTCAGCCCTTCTTCCCTCAGCATTGACAGTTCATGGAATACGGCCTTTTGAGCCAGTGACAGCTTTCCCGGATCACAGGCCAGGTAGACACCGAATGCGCCGGTTTCAAGGCCCGGGCTCCTGAATGCGGTGACGGAGTAGGCCAGGCTTTGCTTGTCCCTGAGCCTTTGAAACAGCCTGCCCCCCATACCGGACAGGGCCGTGTCCACCAGGGCCATGGGAGGATTGTTGCTACTGGTAAGACCGGCGCCGAGGTACCCTACCGACAGGTGTGTCTGAGCCCCCGGGCGTTTAAGATGTGCTTTCCTGGGGCCGGTCAAAGGCGACTCCGGCTTGATTACGGGAAGGGTTGTGGTAGACGATTGAAAGGATTCAAAAAGCGTTTCCAGATAAGGGATCAGCTGGTCCCGCTTCAGGTCGCCCACAACCGCCAGTACGAAATTTGAAGGGATGCGGATCGATTCATACCAGGTTTTGAGGTCGTTTCGGGTGATATGGGAAATGGTTTCCGTAGTCCCCGTTGCCGGATGTCCGTAAGGGTAATGGGGATACAGGGTTTTGTAAAACAGTTCGAAAAGCTGGGCCGTGGGCCGATCTTTCTTGGCTTTGATGGCCGCCAGGATGTCTTCCCGGACTTTTTCAATTTCCCCGGGCGGAAAATCCACATTAAGAATCAGGTCCGAGAGAAGTTCCAGACCCGCATAAAGGTCTTTGCTCAGAAACTTTCCGGAAACGCCCAGGCTGTTTCTCCCGGAAAACCCCTCCAGACTTCCCGCCCAGGATTCCACAGTGGCGGCAATGTCATCGGCGGTTCGCCTTTGGGTGCCCCGGGTCAGCATTTCGGCCACAAATCCTGATATGCCCCATTGTCCAATCTTTTCCAGCCGCTTTCCCCCCAGAAAGGCCCCCAATATGGAAACTTCCGGCAGGCGGTTGTTCTCCTTTATGATGACGCGCATGCCGTTTTTAAGGACGTGCATTTCGGTTGTATTTTCCGTCCGGGCAGACAAATTTTCCTGAGGTTGGCTTTTGGGTGGGGTGGTTTTGAAAAGAGACATCACCACGTCCGTTTCAAGATTGATTTTCTCCCCTTCCGGCGCCATGAGGCCGATGGAAAGGTTTTCCGGAACCAGATAGGTCTGTGAAACACGAAGGATGTCATCGGCGGTGACCTGTTTTATTTTGGAAAGATAGGCGTCTGCATTATCCATGTCCCCGGTCATGGTCTGGAAAAACCCGAGGGTCTTGGCCTGTCCCGCCATGTCTTCCATGCCAAAGACAAATGCGGCGTAGGCCTGGTTCTTGGCTTGACTGAGTTCCGAAGGGGTTACCGGGGTGTGGGTCACCTCGGATATTTCCTTTCCAATAGCGGAAAGGGCCTGGTCCAGTTTTTTCGGATGAAGGGTCGCGTCCACCGAGAACAGGCTGGGATCTTCCAGTGCATAGGCTCCGGCACTGACATGATAGACCAGATTGGCTTTCATTTTGAGACCCCGGTAAAGCCGTGAGGTTTTGCCCTGCCCCAGAATAACTTCCAGCATATCCAACGCGTAAATGTCTTCGTGGGTTAAGGCGGGGATGTGCCAGCACAAATTGAGATAGACCTGTTGGACTCGGGCATTCTTGATGATTTTTCTCAATTCGGTTTGAGGGGGTTCCACAGGCCTGGATGGCCTGGCGCCGGTTCTCTGGGGGAAATGCTGAACCCTCTTTTTGATGGATTCAAGGGCTTTTGCGGTTTCAAAATCCCCCACTGCAACCACAACCATGTTTTGCGGGGTATACCATTTGTCCATATACGCAAGGATCATCTCCCGGTCAAAGGAAAGGATGGTTTTCTCATAGCCGATGATGGGCCTGCCATAAGGGTGTTTTTGGTAACTGAGTGCCATCATGGCCCAGCTGAGCTGGTTTTCGGGAATATCCAGCGAACGCCGGTACTCCTCAAGGACCACCTCTTTTTCTTTTTTCAGTTCCTCCGGATCAATAAGGGAATGCTGAACCGCGTCGAGCAGAACATCGAGCGCCGTATCAAATCGGGCACTGTCAATTTCCACAAAATAGACCGTGCGGTCAAAAGAGGTATATGCGTTGATTCGGCCACCCGATGTCTCGATGGTTCGGGCAATTTCGCCGGTATTCCTGGTGGGTGTGCCCTTGAAGATCATATGTTCGATCTGGTGGGTGATGCCTGCCTCCTGGGGTGTTTCATTGGCGCTTCCCGTTTTGACCCAGACCTGTACGGCGGCCACGGGGGCGCTGTGATCTTCTTTAAGGATGACGGTGAGGCCGTTATTGAGGGTGAATTTTTTTGCGCCTTCGGTGATGGACGCGGCATGGCCATGGGTGATAGAAATCATGCCCAGGATGGTCCATAGCAACAGAAAAGAAATTACAAATGGAAAATTAATCGCTGCGCTTCTTTTGTTAAAGACTTTCAAGACATTAGCCTCCATGTTGGCATTTATAGCAGATATTGCATTTCTTTTTCGCTTGACACACTATATATGGTGGATGTAAAAAAAGACTCTTGTCAAGCCGTATGGTTATTGACGCAAAAAAAATCGTTATTCGATTCTAGTTTACTGATCTCAAACCACAGCAAAATTATAAACATGAACAGGAGAATGTCCATGGGCCAGGAAAGCAAAATTGTTTTTACGGAAGGGGACGCGTTTGATCTGAGTTCTTACAGCTGGGATGACCATCGATTTTCCGATCTTCTGGTCAAAGATAATGCCATTAACCCGGATCAGGCCATGGACGTCAGCCGGTTTCTCAGAAAAGAAATTGCCAAACTGGAACTTCAGACCGTCACCATGCCCATCATCGAGCACATGATTGAAACCAAATTGCGCGATTTCGGGCTTTCCAAAACATCGCCGGTGCGGTTGGACAAGTCTTTTTTCATTAAGCGAGGGCTCCCGCTATCCGACAACGCGATTCGTGTTTTGGAGAGACGATACCTGAAGTGTGATAGGGAAGGGCGGGTCATTGAAAGCCCGGAACAAATGTTTGCCCGCGTGGCGGCTCATATTGCCCAGGCGGAAAAGCGTTACGGCGGTGAAGAGCGGATCGAGGCAGTTGAGGCGGTCTTTTACCGCTTGATGACGGAATTGAAATTTCTCCCCAACTCTCCCACCCTGATGAACGCGGGCCGTGAGCTGGGGCAACTGGCCGCCTGTTTTGTGCTTCCCATTGAAGACAGTATGGACGGCATTTTTGATTCCCTCAAGAATGCAGCCCTCATCCATAAGTCCGGCGGGGGCACCGGATTCTCCTTTTCCCGTTTAAGACCCAAGAAAAGCCGTGTGGGCAGTACCGGGGGCATTGCTTCAGGGCCGGTTTCCTTCATGAAAATTTTTAATACGGCCACGGAACAGGTCAAACAGGGTGGGACCCGAAGGGGTGCCAACATGGCCATTTTAAGGGTTGATCACCCGGATATCCTGGAATTCATTCACTGCAAACAGACCAATGAAGATCTGAACAACTTCAATATTTCCGTGGGGATCACCGACTCTTTCATGGAGAGCGTCAAGGCGGATACGGGCTATGACCTCATTGACCCCCGGGATGGCAGGAAGGCCGGTCAATTGAATGCAAAAGAAACCTATGGTGCGC
>JABGPV010000348.1 GCA_018644785.1 Deltaproteobacteria bacterium
AGGTTTTTCTCACCCGCCCCCCACACCACCTAGCATACGGGTCCGCACTAGTGTCGTGTCATATATGAAGTGTCTGATGTAAAAGAAAGTGAAGCAACACCTACGTCATTCCGGAGTAGGCCGGAATCCAGTATGTGCGGCTAATTCAGAGATTCTGGATTCCGGGTCAAGCCCGGAATGACGGCATCTTTACGACATTACAGTTATGACAGAGCACTAGGCGGTTCATGAAGATAATCGGACCGTAGTCAATAAGAGGGTCAAGTCTACGTTTGACCTATCTTGTCGCATAGAAGGGGCCTAGGGTCGCCCCAGGCCACCCAGGCCACGCGGAAAGGCCGGGCAGGGTTCTGAGTCTCTTTTCTTACGTGCGCGTCTCCGAAAATCAGCGTCCCCAAATTTCTCATCTTAAAATCCGTATCATCCCGCAGGACAGGGGCCCCTATTTTGCAGCTTTTTTGTGGTTGACCCACAGCATATTCTGTCTTAGTTTGGCCCCATGATAAATCCTTGTCCCGGTACAGGACACCCGATATATGGTTCCCATTCTCCAATTGTCTCTTGAGGCAATTGGTTTGCCCTGTAAGCGGATAGATTCATATGGTGAAAAGAGGTGGCATGAACAGCAATATGGACTCCCACGTATATGATGAGAGCAAAATAAAAACCCTCAGTTCCCTGGCACATATCCGGCTGCGTACCGGCATGTACATCGGGCGGCTTGGAGACGGCTCCACCCCTGATGACGGCATTTATATCCTACTGAAAGAGGTGGTGGACAATGCCATCGATGAATTTATCATGGGTGAGGGCAAGAGGATTGTCATCACCATAAAGGATGATTTCGTATCCGTTCGCGACTATGGTCGCGGAATCCCCTTGGGAAAGGTCATTGAGTGCGTATCCGTCATCAACACCGGTGCAAAGTACAATGATGATGTTTTCCAGTTCAGCGTAGGCCTCAACGGCATCGGGACCAAGGCGGTGAATGCCCTGTCATCTCACTTTCGGGTGGTGGCCTATCGCGACGGAAAAACCAGTGAGGCCGTGTTCCAACAGGGGAACCTTCTTTCCAAAAATCGGGGGAACCATTCCAAAGAACCGGACGGCACTTATGTGGAGTTTCACCCGGACACCGAAATTTTCGGGGATTTTGCCTTCAACCTGGAATATGTGGAGCAACGCGTCTGGAACTACGCCTACTTGAACACCGGATTGCGGCTTGTATTCAACGGGCGGAAATACGAATCCAGAAAGGGTCTGCTGGATCTTTTATCCGCGGAGGTGGGGGAAGAGACGGTATATGATATGGTTTACCACAAAGAACCCTTCCTGGAGTTCTGCTTTACCCACACGGCCAACTATGGAGAAGCCTATTTTTCCTTTGTCAACGGGCAGAATACCTCCGATGGCGGAACCCATCAGACAGGCTTTCGGGAAGGCGTTTTAAAAGGGGTCAACGAGTTTTTTAAAAAGAGCCATTCGGGGATGGATGTCCGTGAAGGGATTGTGGGCGCCGTGGCAGTGCGGGTCAAGTCCCCTGTCTTTGAAAGCCAAACCAAGAACAAACTGGGCAACACCGAAGTCCGAAGCCGGGTGGCCGCCAAGGTACGGTCCGCAGTGGTGGATTATCTGCACAAAAACAGTGCGGTTGCAGAGAAACTGGAGGCAAAAATCCACCATAATGAACAGTTGCGGAAGGAATTGAACACGGTCAAAAAAGAGGCAAAAGCGGCCGCCAAAAAGATCGCCATCAAAATTCACAACCTGAAGGACTGCAAATTCCATCTTCAAGACGGTCCCAAAGGCGCCGCTTCCATGGTGTTTATCACCGAAGGGCAGTCCGCATCGGGTTCCATGGTCTCCTGCCGTGACGTGTATACCCAGGCCATCTTCTCCCTGCGGGGAAAACCCCAGAATGTGTTCGGCAAGAACAAGGCCGCCATTTACAAAAACGAAGAACTGTACAACATGATGATGGCCCTGGGCATCGAGGACCACATCGAAAATCTCCGTTACGGCAAAATCGTCATCGCCACGGACGCCGACCACGACGGGTTCCATATCCGAAATCTGTTGCTCACCTTTTTTCTCAATTATTTTGAAGAACTGGTATTTGCCAATCGGATCTACATTCTGGAAACACCGCTGTTCCGGGTTCGAAACAAAACCGAAATCCGATACTGCTATGATCAAAAAGAACGGAATGCGGCCACGAAACGGATCAAAAACAGCGAAATCACCCGATTCAAGGGATTGGGCGAAATTTCGCCCAAGGAATTCGGACAGTTTATCGGGGAAGACATACGGTTAATCCCCATCAGTCTCAGGTCCCTCAAAAGAGTGTCCGAGATCCTCAGCTTTTACATGGGAAAAAACACTCCCGAACGAAGGAATTTCATCATGGAGAATCTCATCTGATGGCCTATGCCAAACAGGTTTTCAACAGCAATTATCTGGAATATGCATCCTATGTGATCAAGGATCGGGCCATCCCCCACCTTGACGATGGGCTCAAGCCGGTCCAACGGCGAATACTCCATTCCCTCTTTGAAATGGATGACGGGAAATTCCATAAGGTGGCCAACGTGGTGGGGAACTGCATGAAATACCATCCACACGGCGACGCTTCCATCTATTCCGCTCTGGTGGCACTGGCCAACAAAGAGCTCTTCATTGAAAAGCAAGGCAATTTCGGCAATATTTTCACCGGAGACGCATCCTCCGCGGCCCGGTACATCGAATGCCGTCTTCTGCCCCTTTCGAAGAAGGTACTTCACAACCCGGAAATCACACAATACGAGGATTCCTACGACGGACGAAACCGGGAACCGATCGTCTTCCCGGCCAAAATCCCCGTACTGTTGGTCCATGGGGCCGAAGGGATCGCCGTGGGCATGGCCACTAAAATCCTTCCCCACAACCTCATAGAGGTGGCTGAAGCGGTCATCGCCTCTCTTAAGGGGGAAACGTTTCGCCTTCTCCCTGATTTTTTGACCGGGGGCCTGGCGGATGTCAGCGAATATGACGACGGCAAGGGGAAGGTCCTGGTCCGGGCCAGGCTCGATACCAAAGATCCCAAGAAAATCGTGGTTCGAGAACTCCCTTTCGGCGCCACCACCGAAAGCCTGATCCATTCCATCGAGGCGGCGGCAAAGAAAAACAAGATCAAAGTTTCCAATGTGGAGGATTACACCGCCGAAGCGGTTGAAATCGAGATCAAACTTTCCCGAGGGGTGTACGCAAAAGATACGGTGGATGCTCTCTATGCCTTCACGGATTGCGAAACCGCCATCTCCGTCAATCTCCTGGTCATCCGGGAAGGGATTCCGGAACTCATGACCCTGACCGAAGTCATTCATCACTATGCCGGAAAACTGGTGGAGATCCTCACGGCCGAACTCAAACTGGAACAGCGTCATCTTCGGGATCGATTACACGCACGAACCATCGAACAGATCTTCATCGAGGAGCGCATTTATAAAAAAATAGAAGAGATGACGACCAAGGAGAGGGTCTTTGGCGCCGTGCTTCACGGGTTCATCCCTTTTTCGGAAATCATCAAACGCGAAGTCACCCGGGAGGACGTGGAGAGGCTCCTGAAGATACCGATTCGACGTATCTCTCTTTATGATATTCACAAAGTTAAAAAGGAGATGCAAGAGATTCAAAAGCGGCTCAAGGAGATTTCGCACCATCTTTCCCACATCACCCAATATGCCATTTCCTTTCTGGAAGAGCATATTATTTCAAAACACCGAAATTCCCATTCGCGACGGACCGAGCTCATCTCCTTTGATCAGGTGGATGTGCGCGAAGCGGCCCAAAGAAACCTTAAACTCCGTTATGACCCGAAGACCGGATATCTGGGCCATGAAGCGAGTGGAAACGTCCTTTTTGACGTCTCAACTTATGACCGGATATTGGTGGTTCGGAAGAACGGCACCTACTCGGTGATGGATGTACCCCACAAGGTTTTCGTGGACAAGGGGTTGCGCTACTGCGGGTTTGTGGACCCTGCGACCTGCACCGGCACCGTTTTCACGGTGATCTACCGAAATGGGGACGGACTTGTGCACATCAAACGGTGTCGGGTGGAAAAGTTCATCCTCAACAAAGGGTATTCCCTGTTGCCCGACTCATGCACCCTCTTGAAAATGACGACTCGTAAAGAGGGAGAGTTGATCCTCACTTACAAGCCAACGCCCCGCATGCGCGTCCTTCAGGAAACCTTCAAGTTCGCTGAATATGCCGTAAAAGGGGCCAAGGCCCGGGGGGTACGCCTTTCCATCAAGGAAGTGAAGTCCGTGCGGCTCACCTGAAACTGCCCGGTTAACGGTTGGAAAAATGGGGACGTTCTTGATATATTGACACGGCATCAGCGTCACGGATCCCCTGTCTTATTGCCGGGCCTTTTCATTTGATGAAATTCTACCATAACGCTGGAAATGAAACATAAAACAACCATTATCGCTCTCATTATCGGGAGCTTTCTGATCACCGCCGCAGGTGTTCTTGCCTGGAAGACCGTTAACGGCCTTCAACCCCTGCCCTATTCCCTTGATTTTGAAAACAGCAACATTCGAAAAGTTCAAATCCTGGATAGAGACCGCATTCCTCTGACGGTGACCTACCAGAACCGATGGAACATTCATGACTATGTGCCCCTTCATGGGATCCCCCCACTTCTGCAGCATGCCGTTGTGGAATCCGAGGACCAGCGCTTTTACCAGCACCACGGCGTGGACTGGCGGGCCCGCCTGATGGCGCTCTTTCAGAACATCAGGTCCTTCCGGGCTGTCAGAGGGGCCAGCACCATCACCGAGCAGGTGGTGCGCATGTGG
>JABGPV010000349.1 GCA_018644785.1 Deltaproteobacteria bacterium
CAGAGGACCACTCAGGGGGGGCAATTTTCGGTTGTCGTTTTGTTCTTTTGGGGGTCAGTTTTAGGTTAGCGAAACTAGATGTTCATCTTTTAACTTAACCCCCCATATGAAAAAACCCCCAGACTACTCGGAAATCCTCCTGGTCCATTTCAGGCGAGTGGAAAGCCTGAAAGAAGCGGCCCTGGACTACCCATCCATCAGCCTCAACAAACGGCAGTTGTGCGACCTGGAATTACTGCTCAACCGCGCCTGGAGATTTGTGAGCAGCAGGACCGCAAAGGGCTCTATGCCAGGGCGGGTAAAAGTTATTTGACTATTTAAGGTCGTCCCCATCCCCTCACATCCCCTCAGCTAAATGGGGATGGAGAAACAAGTAGAGATTTCTGCTACATTGAAAACTGTATTCAAGCAAACATTTTGTCAGCACGCACAACCCACGAGAATGCGGTCAATCAGGTTATTAACGTGGCCTTTGGAGAGAAAACTACACTGAATGAGCTTTTTGGGTTGATTCGGGAAAGAGTTGCAGTGTGTAATCCTGCTGCAGCTCAACTAGAACCGGTATATCGAGATTTCCGGGCAGGTGATGTGCGACACTCCCTTGGGGACATCAATAATGGAAAGGAGATCCTTGGGTATGAACCTGAATATTCCGTACGAGATGGTTTGGACAAAGCAGCGAAATGGTACGGCCGTAATTTGGCGGCTTAGGGTTACTCAGGCAAAAGAAAGGTGGAACTTTTCAACGACTTCCTGTTCTTGAAATAGGTGTTACCCTAAGACGGATATCCTTTCTCCTCATATCCGGCGGTTCTATTACGTGCATACTGCGGTTTTCAAATATTATTATGTTATTGTAAGATTTAAGTGGGTCGTGGTCTGTTTCCTGGTTTGCTCGATATTTTTTGCTCTTTTGGGTACTCCACACCTTGAGCCGGTTTACAGGGCAACTGCCTCGATGGCATTTGAAAAAGAACTACACATATCGCCATTCATGGACCAGATATTGGACCACGAAATGAATCGGCCTCGTGATCCGACCTTCAATACCCACTTCGAGTTAATTACTTCCCGTCCGGTTCTGATGCGGATCATTGAGAAACTTGATATTGATCAAAGAGAAAAAAAGGTGCGCATCGACCCATTCGGGGATCTCATTGCTCCGATAACGGAAAGAGTCCGTTCTCTTAAAAAAACGGCCCGTTCTCTGCTGAAGGAGCTTATACTTCTGATAAAAAACCCCGATCCGCTCGAGGCGGGAGGCAATTTAGAAACCGAAGACCAACCCTCCACCGACAAATTCGCAGCGATTATTTCCGGGCTGCGCGGAAACATCAATGTCCAATGGGTAAAAAATACTCGGCTTTTAAATGTAAGCGTTGATGATTATGACCCTGTGTGGGCGAAAGACATTGCCAATAGCCTGGCCCGGTTATACATAGAGTTTGATGTTGGCTGCAGGGTCAAATCCGACAACAATACCATCAGGTGGATGACCGAACAGCTTTACCGAATGAAGAAAGAACTGGAAGAGGCTGAAGAGGCTTTTTTGGCTTACAAACAGCGAGAACGTCTTTTTTCCGTTGAGGGAAAGCAAAAGACCATTGCACAGAAGATATGGAAATTCAACGATGCCTATTTGGGCATCAGAAACGAACGGCATGCAGTGGATGCCAGGCTGAAGGAACTCAATCGGGCCTTTGATGCGGGTTCAGGGGCACACAATGTCCGCGCACTAATCGAGAACCCGCTTGTCAGTAAACTTTACAAACAGCTCCTTAACCATGAGGTTCAGCTGTCCCGCCTCAATAAAGTCTATAAGGCAAAACATCCCAAGGTGATACAGATTAGGACCAAGATTGAAAAAATCAAGAAAGGTCTCACAAAAGAAGTTAATAGGGAGTTACAAAGCCTCAAGTCTGAACGTTCGGTCCTGGCGGCAAGAGAGGGGGCCATAAAGAAGACCATCTCCGGTTTTGAGCAGGAAGCACTGGCAACCAATAGAAAGGAACTCAAATATTCCATCCTGCAGAGGGATGTTGAAACTTACCAGAATCTTTACGATGCGCTGCTTTCACAGGTAAAGCAGACAGATGTAATCAGGGCCGCAGACGTGACGAATATATGGATTGCGGAAGAAGCAGTACTACCGGTTTCTCCTGTCAGACCAAACAAATTGCTATATTTTGTTCTATGCGTTGTCCAAGGTTTAATGATGGGCATAGGTGTCTGTTTCCTATTGGAATACATGGATAGATCCCTGCATGACGAAGGCGATGTACAGAGTTTTCTGGATCTTCCGGTTTTATCCGTTATCCCTGAGGTTGATAAGGCAGAGGGAAAAAGGGCTTTCAAACGGAAACACAAATCCTACATACCTGTCACGGGATGACGCTCTATTGAGTTTGCCGATGCATATCATATTTGCCTTCATGGTTTCCTTCTATTTGCTGTTTTGTGGCGAAAGTATTGCGTCCCCCGAGACAGGTTTGACCATGCAGTCGGTACCATTCAGACAGTACGGCCCATCAATAATGCGGCAGGATTTTAACCGATGTACTCCTGCATATCTCATAAAGGAAAAGGATCTAACAAGCAATGAGGAGAGGTGGATAGCCGATGGCCCGGAAAACGAACGGCAAAAGGGGAATTGGTTGATTACCCATTCAAATTCCAAAGACTATCTGCTTGGCGCTGAGGGAACACCCCCTGATCTGATCTACCCGCCCGATTTAGTGGGGCTTTACAATGTATTTGTAGGGCTGCGCAGGGTAGGACCTAATATGAAACTCGGGATTAGGTTAGCGGGAGAGAAAAACTTAACGGTTATCAAGGGGTTCGCCTTTAATGAAGAAAAGGATTTCGATTGGGAATTTGAATGGAAAGATGCAATAGATCTATCTGCCAAAAATATCATACTGAGTCCCCGAGGGACGCCTTTGTTTGTGCGTTACTTACGCTTCACTCCTGTAACGACCGGAATCCGCGAAATGAGGTGTACCACTGACCGTGTCACAATTCTCAAAAGCCCCGGGGAACATTTTGCCTTCCCGGGAGTGGCGAAATTGGATAACGGAGAGATAGCCGTAGTCTGTCGGCAAGGAAAGGGACATGAGTGTCCTTTTGGGGGCATTGTACTGACAAAATCGAAAGATGGAGGAAGAACCTGGTCGAAACCTGTGTGCATTTACAATTCGGCTCTTGATGACCGCAATCCTTCGATTCTTAAACTGCCGGATGGGCGTGTGCATGTTTCGCTATACACGTCGAACTGGGCGAGACGACCCGACCTGCGCCAACGATATCCAGAGCAATATGCCGCTATCGAAAGTTTATCGGCGGGTAAAAACCTCGGACCGAAAGTTATCTTCTCCGACAACAACGGCCACACATGGGGTGAACCGATAAAGCTGCCATGCTCCAGTCCTCACGGTCCCATTTTGGGCCCTAACGGCGATCTTTGGTGGACCGGGCGGGAATCAGGGAATGGAAGACACTGCCATGCCATTTATCATTCGAATACTGGTGGCAGGAAGTGGCGTCGCTACGCAAGGATCTCATGTTCAGCATTCCCTGGTGAGGACAAAGTCAAAGAGGTTTTCCGTGAACCCGCCTTGGCTATTCTGAGTGATGGAAAGTGGGTCGCAACAATGCGGGTCAATCTCGATGGGTATGTGCGGCAAACCTGTTCATGGGATTCAGGTCGCCATTGGACCGTTCCACGCAATCTGAAAATCCGCGGCAAGCCGCATCATCTACTGCCACTCAAGGATGGCAGGTTGCTGATGACCTACGGTCACAGGTTCTTTCCACTCGGGATTCGCGCGTGTGTAAGCTCTGACGGCGGCAGGACATGGGATTTGAAAAATGAAATCGTTCTGCGCCACAAAGGCGCCGATACCGATCTTGGCTATCCCGTCAGCATAGAACTCGATGATGGCCTGGTGTTTACCGTATACTATTACAACAACAAGGAAGGGGACTGCTACATAGAGGGTGCGTTTTATCGTCCTTAGGGGTTGGCATGCCAAATAGCTCGGGCCGTGGATGTGCCGACCTCCCTGGTCCCGGATTCTTTCATTATGATTTTAGATAGATTTGACAGATTTTATCGTGCCGGAGGTAGCTGAATAAGTATGGAAATAGGCAAAATGTCTACTGAAGAACGCGTTATCAAACCCAGGAAAGGTCTTGTTCCCATTGATTTTGCTGAACTCTGGCACTTTCGGGAGTTGTTTTGGTTTCTGGGCGTGCGCGACGTAATGATCAGGTATAAACAGGCGATTCTCGGTATTGCGTGGGCCTTGATTGAACCGATTATGATCATGATTGTTTTTACGGTTATCTTTGGGAAAATAGCGAAGTTGCCTTCCGGCGGCATCCCCTATCCGATCCTTATTTTTGCTGCCATTTTGCCGTGGAACCTGTTTTCAAAGACTCTGGCGCAAAGCAGCAATTCCCTCGTTTCCAATTCGGGGATGATTTCGAAGATCTATTTTCCAAGACTGATTATGCCGGCCGGTTCGATTGTCGCTGGATGCATAGATTTCGCTATAGCCTTCGGCATATTTGTTGTGCTCATGATCTGGTATCATGTGGCGCCTACAGTACATATGGTGTTTCTGCCTCTATTTTTCATCATCGCTGTGACAACATCTCTGGGCGCCGGACTCTGGTTGTCGGCTCTCAATGTTCTGTACCGGGACGTCAAACACATGGTGCCCTTCATAATTCGGCTTGGTCTTTATATCGTAAGCGCCAAAATAACCGCTTCTTTTCCCCGCCTGCGAGGCGTGTCATAATCGGGCAACCTTTTTAATCCTGAGG
>JABGPV010000035.1 GCA_018644785.1 Deltaproteobacteria bacterium
GACCTCTACCTGGGTTTCATTTTTTCTCTCTGATTTTTGGCGCGGATTTCGCGGATTACACGGATTTTTTGTTTTTTTGTTGTTGCACTAAAATTCAAGCATCTGAATTCGTACCCGTTCACGGTTTGCAGTTGCCGGTTACCGGTTGAAAAAACAGCATGTTGAACGAAGTCATGGGCTTTTCTCTTGCAGGTTGGATCTGAAAAAGGAAAGCAAGGAGTTGAAACCAACATCCAAATGCTTCAAGGATTACATAAGTTCGCTGAAAAATACCGGCAACTGTGAACCGGCACCGTGAACGGGTACGTCTTTTTTAAAGCACGACCCCCCAAACCCCACACTGGCATTGAGGAACTTGCTGCCGATGCGGCTGTCCATGCCCACCGCTCGGGCGACTTCGCTCACGTCGGCATCGGCCTTTTCGCATAAAGCCGATATGGCGTTGATGGAAGAGATCCGTTGGGCCAGAAAGGCATTCGCCACCAACTTGGAAAGCTCGCTGCTCCAGATGTTGGAGGTGATGATTCTGTCTCTGGGGATCCAGTTGGCATAAATCTCCACGAGTACGTCCCGGGCCAAAAGCCCTTCGGCCGTCTGGGAGGAACCGATAAGCACCCGGTCCGGGTTTTCCAGGTCCTTAATGGCGGTCCCTTCAGCCAGGAATTCCGGGTTTGACAAAACGTCAAAACAGAGGCCATTATCCCCGCATGCCAAAATCCGTTCCATGGCCTGAGCGGTTTTCACCGGCAGGGTGCTCTTTTCGACAATAATTTTGCTGGATTGAGAATATTTTCGTATCTCTCTGGCGGTTTTATCCCAATATTGAAGATCAGCCGCCATCCCCGCGCCGGCGCCAAAGGTTTTGGTGGGGGTGTTGACGCTCACAAAAATAACGTCGGAATCCCGAATCCCTTTCTCGATTTCAGTGCTGAAAAAGAGGTTCCTCCCCCTGGCAGCCCTGACCACCTCGTCAAGACCGGGCTCATAAATGGGCAGATCGTCGGAATTCCACTGAGCAATTCGTTCAGGGTTGATATCCACCACCGTCACCTTGTATTGCGGACATTTAAAGGCAATCATGGCCATGGTGGGACCCCCCACATAACCCGCTCCGATACAAAGAATATTCCTTTTAAATGGCATTTTCGGTTTTATCTCCTGAAGCGGCAGGCCGCGGTTTTGAGTTTCAAGTTTTAAGTTTAAAGTTTCAAGAGTGCTGGCGAAAGGACGTTAGCATATCAGCGCTTTGACGTCATTAAAAAATCCAAATTTTTCCATTTCAGGGCGAGCACTTTCAAATCTCTGATTGGGAAATGATTCTGGATGTTTTAAACGGTTCATGGTAAATATCTTATCATCAATATTTCACAAACGGGGGAGAGTGCAAGATGGGCAAGTTCATCGGGGCGCTGGATCAGGGGACAACAAGTACCCGGTTTATTGTTTTTGACCATGGGGGCCAAATCGCGGGGCTGGACCAGAAGGAACACAACCAAATATTCCCCCGGCCCGGCTGGGTGGAACACGACCCACTGGAAATATGGGACAACACGCAAAAAGTGATACGGGGTGGGCTTGCCAATGCGGGGGCGAAAGGCGCGGACCTCGCTGCCATCGGCATCACCAATCAACGGGAAACCACCGTGGTCTGGAACAAACACACGGGGAAACCCTACGGCAATGCCATCGTGTGGCAGTGCACCCGCACGGACAATATGTGTCGAGCGCTCATCAAGGATGGGGGACAGGATCGTTTCCGGGAGACGACGGGACTTCCCATTGCAGCTTACTTTTCCGGGCCCAAAATCAAATGGATACTGACGCATATTCCGGAGGCACGAACAGCCGCCCTGAAGGGGGACGCTTTATTCGGGACCATGGAGACCTGGGTGATCTGGTGGCTCACGGGAGGCCCAAAAGGCGGCGCCCATGTGACCGATGTCACCAATGCCAGCCGAACCCTGCTCATGGACCTTACGACCCTTGCCTGGGACAATAATATTCTGGAAATTCTTGACATCCCGCCACAGATGCTGCCCAGAATCGTGCCGTCTTCCGACGAAGAATTCTGGGGGCTTACGGCCGATGACGGCCCCTTTGAAGAAAAGATACCCGTTTGCGGGGCGCTGGGGGATCAGCAGGCCGCCCTTGTGGGCCAGGCCTGTTTTAAGAAAGGGGAAGCCAAAAACACCTATGGCACCGGCTGTTTCCTGCTACTCAACACCGGCCCGGAACCCGTGCCATCAAAGCATGGTTTGATCACAACGGTTGCCTACCAGGTGAGCGGGCAGGAGCCGGTCTATGCCCTTGAGGGATCCATCGCCATAGCCGGGGCCCTGGTGCAATGGTTTCGGGACAACCTGGGGCTAATCAAAACAGCCCCTGACATCGAAAACCTGGCCGGCACGGTGGAGGACAACGGCGGCATGTTCATTGTCCCCGCCTTTTCCGGCCTGTTTGCCCCTTACTGGCGCGACGATGCCCGCGGGGTCATGGTGGGATTGACCCGCTATATTCACAAGGGCCATATGGCGCGCGCCGTACTGGAAGCCTGCGCTTTTCAAACCCGGGACATTCTGGAGGCCATGAACAAGGATGCCGGTCATCAGCTGCCCCATCTGAAGGTGGACGGGGGCATGGTTGAAAACGATTTATTGATGCAAATCCAGGCCGATGTATTGAATGTCCCCGTGATTCGGCCCCGGATCGCCGAGACCACCGCCCTGGGGGCCGCCTATGCCGCCGGGCTGGCGGTGGGCTTCTGGTCATCACAGGAAGAACTGCGGCAAAACTGGTCTGAAGATCGTTCCTGGCAGCCGACCCAGCCTGAAGAAGAGAGAGCGGCCGGGTACAAAAGCTGGAAAAGGGCCGTTGAAAAAACCTTTGACTGGGTTCAATAGAGAGAGCTGTGAGCTTTCTAAAGCATTTTCAGGAACGTCTGGGGTTTCTGCCCGCAAACGCCGTTAAATCCCTTTCGGGTAACCCCAGGATCTGGATTCACGGGGCGTCCCTGGGGGAAATCCGGGTTGCTGCGGCGATTATCAAATCGTTGCGGGCGAAACTGCCCGGCTGTGCCATCATGGTTTCAACGGTAACGGAACATGGCCGAAACCTGGCGCTTGAGGTTTTTGAAAAAGAGATCCCGGTTGTTTATGCACCGCTGGACCTGCCGGGGTGTGCCCTAAAAGCCCTCTCCTTCGTACGACCGGATGTGATGGTTTTTCTGGAGACCGAATTATGGCCGGCATGGATCTTTACAGCCGGCAGATTGGGCATCAAACTGGTCTTGCTCAACGGTCGCATTTCCCCGAGATCACTCAAAGGCTACCTGAGGTTCCGGCCCTTTTTCCGGTCGGTTCTCAAAAATTTTGACGCCTTCAGCATGATTTCCAAAACAGACGCGGACCGTATTCATGCCATGGGGGCGCCCGCCGGCAACATCCGGGTTAACGGAAATGCCAAGTACGATCACACCATCATATCACCGGACCCTGCTGTTGAACGGGAAATGCGGCGAATCTTAAACCTGGCCCCATCGGATCGGGTTATTGTAGCCGGCAGCACACGCGGGGGTGAAGAGGCAATGCTGGTTGAGGCCTACGAAGAAATTCGCTCAATATATCCGGACATCCTCTTTATTCTCGCGCCCCGACATATCAAACGGGCTTCTGACATTTGCGCCCTGATTCGCAGTCGAGGGCTTAAATGCCAGCTGAGAACGGAAATCGGCCGGGGGAAAACAGAACGGACAGCACAAATTCTTGTAACCGATACCTTTGGTGAACTGTTCAACATCTACAGCGTTGCAACCGTTGTGTTCTGCGGCGCCAGCCTGGTTCCCCTGGGAGGGCAGAACCCTCTTGAACCGGCCGTATGGGGAAAACCCATCCTTTACGGGCCTCATATGGAGGATTTCCTGGACGCAAAAGAGATGCTGGAATCTGCCGGTGGCGGCATGGAGATTTCGGATCTTCAGGACCTGACGGAAACATTTCTCGATTTGCTCGATCATCCCGAAAAAGCCGATACCCTGGGCCACAATGCCAGGGAAACAGCGTTTCAAATGCAGGCTGCCGCCCACAGGCATGCTGAAATCATCAGCATTCTTTTTTCGAAATGAAAACTTTTAAAGAGGTGTCCCATTGATTCAAACGAATCACAACATAATTCCCATACCCATTGATCACGCCGCCATCGATACCCTTTACCAGGCCCTTCCTGAAGAAACCAAAGCCAGGGTGGACCAGGCCGTCGACATCATGGTGGAAACCAAAAAGAACAACGGCAGAATTGTTGCCGTGGTGGGCAGCGGTCCCAACATCCACGAAGGGGTCACCACCCTGATTGCCGAATTGATTCACAAAGGCCTCATTGATGGGGTCAGCACCAGTTCCGCCGTGGTGAGTCACGAGATGGCGGGGGCCCTGGAGAAGGTGAAACGGGTGGAGGGAAAAGCCCTGGGAATCGATGGGGATCTCCTACCCATCGATGGCCAACTTGAGGTCAGCCTTCTTGAGCTGGAGCACTTGCACGCCTATGAGAACGAAATTTCTGTGGATATGGATCTTTTCCGCAGGATGATCGGGGCCAGGGGGGCCGTGATTACCAAGGTGGCGGGAAACATGGCCTATCCCACCGGACTTCGAACGGAGCGACTGGCGCGGGATGTGCTCGCCCTGGCCCGGCGGTATGGCCTCCCTTTTGAGCGGGTGGCAGGTTTCGGGGCGGACCCTTACACCATGATCGGCGCCGGTGCACAAAAAAATGTGCCCGTCCTGGTGACGGTCCCGCAGCTGGTGGGGGGGGGCGAAGTGGGTTTGGCAGTGGGGGATTCCATTTCCATCTCACAGCGCTGCCGCAGAATCGCGGACCTCATGGAGAGCGCCGATGTGATCATTGAGTCGGCTGTGGCCCTGACCCAGGAAATTCACGACGGTCCCTTTGAGCGCTACCCGGGCCACGGCATCTGGGCCCACTGGGAAGGAGACCGGACCTATTCCCTGGCGAAAAAGAAGATCCTGCGGATCGACCTGGATCCGGCCCTTGAAAAAGCATGGGCCCATGAGCGAAACGCGGGTCATGTATCTGGAGCTGTGGACCGGGGGCTTCCCAAAACTAAATCCATGGGACTTCCCTTTCGAATGGAGATGTCCGGATTTTCCCGGATTCCCGGGAGCCTTCCCATTGTGGGCGATATCGGCGAAATATGGCCCGTTCTGGCGGCCCGGCTATCAGAGGCCCTCGACATTCGGCTGGACCTGATGAGCTATAAACAGTCCACCCCCCAGGGAGAGGACTTCAGGAACTGGATCGTTCGCGAGGTTCAGCCTCTGGACAGAAACCGCATGTTCAAGGCCCTCAGGGAGGGCTCATGAATCCTTCTTTGCCGAGGCCCGTAGCCGAACCATGGTGGCCCCCCATCCCGAGGGACCATCATCCAGCTGATATTGAACCACATCCGGGTGTCTATCAAGGCGCGAATGCACCGTACGGCGGAGCACCCCTTTCCCCTTTCCGTGGATAATCCTGACGTCAAGAATCCCTTTTTGCATGCAGGCCCACAGGTATTCGTCTACCACTGAAGCCACATCCCTGGGGGCGAAAGTGTGGAGGTCCAGAACTCCGTCCACAGGAATTTCCACGGGATCGGAATCCATCGGAGTCATATTCGATCCATGTCCAGCTGGTCCCCGAACGCTTCCGCCAGCTCGCCGCTCAAAGTCTCGAAATCTGCTTCCGATTCAAACTCCACCACCAGTTCACGGTCATCAAGCACTTTCAACCGCCCCCTTTTTTTGACCGCTTCGATGGCCTTTTTCACATCGACGGTGACCCATCCCTTCATTCGCATGATGAGTTCATCCCCGTTGAAGGCCCGTTCGATGGTCAAATCCACCGTTCGGTGTTTGGCCTCCCAACTGATGATGGCGGGTTTCAAAATGGTGGGGGTCACCGGATCATGCATGGCAGCACATCGAAACCAGAGTTTTGCGCGAATCATATTATCATCCTCACTTTATCTCAAATGGTGATTTACAGGTATTATCATGTAATATTTTGAATCTGTCTGCTTGACACATAATAACCCTTTTTTTAATATCCTCAAATAAGGATTTTTCGGTAATTGTTTTTAAATAGTGCCCGAACGAAAACTGTCTTTTTCGCCAACCTCTGCGTCAGATAAAAATTTTAATCCTCAAAATACCAAACGTATTCCTGCGGTTAAAATTTTGATCTTCCTTGATCTTGACAAAAAATCCTAGTTTTCGTTCAGACACTAAATAACCGTAACAATTAATTCAAGGAGGAATTATGAAAAATCGGATGATGATTGTTGCAACATTTTTGATCCTGCTGATGGCCATGGCCGTAGCACCTGCCATGGGTGAAAACACAAAGCTCTGGGATGTTTACAACAATGTGTTGAAAAAAGCCAAATATGTTGATCTAACCCATGCATTCAGTCCTACCATAGCGGTCTGGCCCGGCTTTGGGCAGGCCAAGTTCAAACCCTCTGTGGCAGGCAAAAAATATGACGGCTATTGCGAAATCGGTGAGGCCTTTGATTACAAAAAACATGGATTTATCGCCACATCCTATGAATTGGTCACGGACCAGTACGGCACCCAGTTGGATCCGCCGGCCCACTTCTACGAATACGGCGCCACCATCAGCGACCTGCCGGCCACCTATGCCATCAGGCCTTTTGTCATTATTGATATTCACGAAAAAGTAAAGAAAGACCCCGGCTATCATGCCACCATCGCGGATATCAAAGCCTGGGAGGCCAAGTACGGAAAAATCCCTGAAGGGTCGGTCGTGGCTGTTCGATCGGACTGGTACAAGAAATGGAAAGAAACCGATCGCTTCGCTAAAAAACCTTTTCCCGGAACAAAGCTGGATGCCCTCAAGCTGCTGCATCTGGAGCGAAAAATCCTGTTTCACGGTCATGAACCGCTCGACACGGATACCACGCCCAATCTGGAAGGAGAAAACTGGCTGCTGAAAAACAACTTCTGCCAGGCCGAGGGAATGATGAATCTGGATAAGGTGCCACCGGCCGGCGCCCTGGTCATGATCGGTTTCGCAAAACCCGAAGGCGGCACAGGCGGTTATGCCAGGTACGTAGCAATTTGCCCGCCGGACTGGAAATATGGAAAATCTGTCGAGGAACTGCCCGGCGCCCCCTTGCCCAAACAACCCTATCCCAACAAAAGAGATAAAAATGGTGTTCTGAGGCCCACACCCCCTGGGAAATAGGCCCATGAAACCGTCCCTTGGCCGCAATCAGTTGGTCAAGGGGCTGTTTTTATTAAATAATTTTCCCTAGTTCTCTCTCTCGGAGATCGTTTAGGATTAAAATTGCCATTTCCGACTCTACCCCTGACTCTACCCCCGACTCTACCCCTGACTCTACCCCTGACTCCAGCTCCAGCACTGCCTCGTACTCGGTGGTGTGCCTGGCCTCGGGATGTGCCGGCAGACGTACCAGAAAATAGGTGTGATCCTCATCGAATTCAAACTCAGGCAATAGAGAGCCGTTCTCTTTTTTGGCGCGAAGTATTTTCGGAATACCGGTGCCCCGACCTTCAGTTAGATCCAATTCCTTCAAAAATTCGCCGATACGGCGGTTGCGGTATCGACGGGGCATGACCCGATCCCCCCATTTTGACAATTGACTTATAAAAAAGCCTTTATATTTTTTAAATAGCTTATATAATCATTTAATCTGTAAGAAAGAGCTTAATATGAACAAAAAGTCATTAATCGAAACCAACCGCTATTTACAGGACTCGGAAAAATACAGCAACTCTCTAATTACTAATGTTTCAAGCTCTACGGCAATCGAAATTTCTGATAGCGTTTGGTCTATCGTCGATACAGTCGCTGAGGTTGTCAACAGCATTCTTATTGTTCCCTCGCCGAAGCAGAAATCGACTTCTCAATGATCTCCGAAAATAGGGTTTCCATGGGCTGATAATTTCTATCCAAGCCAGTCTGCACCGCCGTAATATATTCCTGTTTCTTGACCTCGTAAATGAGTTATTTACTTACTGATGGACGTACCCAAGATCCGCAAGATCCCCAAATTATCCGGCTAATCCGGCATCGAAATCAACTAAACCGGCAGTTTTCGGCATTCAGAGCCCTTGCCGGATCGAACCGGCAGTATCCGGCACGACGCGACTGCCGGATGTGTGCCTGATACTGCCGGATTCTATTCGAAGTCCTTTTCCGTCCGCACATACCGTGTTGCCGGTCCAGAGCCAACCCGGCGCAGATAACCGGTCTTTACCAGGCCAGTTAGATCGTTTCGCGCTTGGCGATCCGAAATTGAGAACCGCTCGCGGAATGCAGAAGTGGATACAGCGTCTTTGGTCTTCATGCCTTGCAAGAGGGCTTCTTGCCGTTCGTTTAAAGCGGACATCCTCCCTGGTTTGCGCAGAACGACAGTGATGCCGCCAGAGTCCTGGCTCCATTCCGGATCGGACAAGCCCGCACTACGGCACATCTTGATCATCCGTTGCACTCCGGAGCCGATCCGCTCCACATATCCCCGTAGGAAGAATACATGAGCGATATCCGGATTGTGCGGTCTAGAATGATGCCCCCGTTTCAGATCATCGATGGTCATGCCTGATGGAAGGGCGCCGGAGTTCCAAACCTCTATGCTGTTTGGACGAACGACGACGGAAATGCCTCCATCGTATGCCTCATAATCACGATGTTGAATGGCATTGAGGACCGCCTCTTGGAGCGCGCGAAATGGGTAGGCGGGCTTTTCGACGCGTTGAAGGTTTCCCATGGGTATGGACGATGAAATCGAGGTATGGCGATGCAAAAACTCCATAATCACCTGGACAAGATGGAAAGCGTTCCCCTCCATGACACGGCTATCGACCAATTCAGTGTCTTCCATGTCACTATAGCAGACGGCCCGCACTCGAGTCTGAGGGAAACGGTTTTCCGGGTGATTCCCAAAAAGTACCACTGCGCCGTTGGCAATCTGCCCACCGTCTGCCAGATGAAAGAGACGAAGCGTATCCAGCATATTGAATCTATCATTTTGGGACAGCAGATGATTCCTCCGCGCCTCATTGAATGACTTACGGACTTCCTGCTCGCCAAGATCGGATACTTCCGTTCCAGGGGCAGGCTGGCGTTCCCAGTGAAAACCTTTGGGCGAGGTGAGCAGGTTGCCGATGACTTCAGGTCCGGCTTCCACAGTCTTGTCTTCGGTGCGGACGAAGATGCGCCTATTCCAGGTATAGGGACGGTCCGTTCCCTGTGGGACATCGACAATCACCAGATCTTTGCCTTGAGCCTGAATAGTAATAACCGAAACCGCCAGACGGGGAGACAGGCCTTCAGCTAAGTTCTTACGCAACTTGTTCGTAATCTTTTCCGGATTGGAAACGCCAAGGATCTCCCAGCGAGCACCCATACCGATAAGAATCGAGCCGCCTTCCGCATTGGCGAATCCGCAAACATTCTGTCCAATCACATCTGGGCCTACCGCGCCTGTCTTCATCTCAAGACGCGAGGATTCGACAAGATCTTTCCACCAGGCATCTGGGATCTTCTTCTTACTCATGATTCGTCTCCTGGGTTCCACAACTGGACAGGAACGCTTTCAATCCATTGACATCCGAGAACTGCGCCTCCAGAAATCGCAGGACGTCCTGCGTATCAATATATTCCTGGACCCAGTTACCCGTTCTTTCTGCAAGAGGTATGTCGCCGCGAATTGCAGATTCATACATTTCCAGTATTCGGGCATCGTCGAGAACGGCAGTTGGCTCAAGCACAAAGGTTTTCCGCTTCCTTGGAGGCCGATGTTTGGTGAATCGGTATTGCTTGAGCAACTGCCTGGCGATGACCACATCGTGGTCTACGAGAAACCAGGCTGGCTTCTGAAGCTGGACTGCTCGCAACATCTCACGATGCGTGATGGATAAGGCCGATCCTCGACGACCGCTGCCATACCGTTTCGTGATGATCCCCAAGAAGACATCGCAATTCTCGACCGCCCAAATGCAATTCTTGAAATTGGATTTCCGGGGGTGAACCGGAATCGTTCCTGCACGAGACATCCACACTTTGTAACCATAGGAATGCAGGGCTGCATATACCTGGTCGAGCATCTCCTCTGAGCCGTACACTGTCGAGGAAACCATTATCGTCGATCCGGTACTTACCGTTGCCGGCGTCATCATTGGTTACCCCTTCTTCCTTTCACTTGCCTGGCGTTGTTCATCTTCCCAATCCTAAAAGATCCTTTTCAGGTCCTGAAAACGCGATTATAGGGCCCGTTTTGGGCTCCTTTTGTATCTTTTCTCATACCATTTCAATCTGATAATCATATAAAGGGCCCAGAGCCATCAAAGGAGTCGTGATGCTCCAGAACTGACATTCAAATAAAGACACCTCCTCAACCACAGCACTTTGTGCTATGGATAAATATAACCAAAACCCATAAATCTAGGAGGTGTCGTCATGGAAACATACGCTGGAATCGATCTTCACTCAAGTAATAATTACATTGGGATCATTGATGCCAACGATAAACGGCTTTATAGCAAACAGCACGAAAACCGAATGGAGACCGTTTTAAGGGCACTTGCCCCTTTTAAAAAGACACTCAGGGGAGTTGTCGTTGAGTCTACCTACAATCGGTACTGGCTCGTAGACGGTCTGCAAGAACAGGGGTTCAAGGTACACTTGGCAAATCCTTCTGCAATTCAGACCTACAGTGGGTTAAAGCATACTGACGACAAATGGGATTCGTTCTGGCTGGCCCACCCACCTCTTGCGTTTGGGTATTCTGTCACAGGGATATATCTACCCAAAGGAGCAACGCCCAGTTAGAGATCTGCTTCGTCGGCGACTCATGTTTGTTAAGCAACGGACAGCCCAGATTTTGAGCCTGCAAAGTATGATTTCAAGGACTCTGGGCCTCGGTTTTTCCGGAAATTCCATCAAGGGTTTTGACACGTGAAAGGCGTCGAAACATAAACTCCTTTCCCAAAATTCGTACTCGACTGACTGCCTAATCCCTTTGACAAAAGTAACATTATCACCTAATCTTTTATGATAAGCGGAAATCTTCATCAGCCCCAACAGGGGAAACTTGGTTTTAGAATCCGGCTCAACAAGATCTAAACCTTCACATCTTAGAACTGTCGACTGGGGAGTAGCCTAGACGTGGCTTTACTACGACACACAATTAGCAAGTCGACTCTGTCTGAAGGGCTTGCGGTACCCAAATCATTGGAGTCATGGGTCGATGCACCAAGCCGAGGCCAGAAAAGGGAACTGACGCTGCTATTTGACGAACAACGCGCCAAAGCTACATTAAGACGGATCGCGAATGCTAGGGGGCATGTACAGATCAAATATGAGAACAAAAGGGGGCTGCCATTCCGGCAGTGGCTTGCTTCTCTCTTTACTCCTACTGAAGACGGCATGGAGGGTGAGTATATTGAATTACATAAAATTGGTGACGATACTTATAGGGTGTCTCCCTTTCCTTTCAGCGAAAAGCCAGAGAACCGCTTGACCGTCCTGGAATGGATATTCCATCGCACTAACAAACATGCATTTCATAGTCGTGACGCAGTTCGCGAGATTCCGGCTATTGTTCAGGGTGTTCAGTTCTGTCCCTCAGAGGGGCAGGCATTCTACAACCGCCAGTTGTCCCATCGCTTTGTCTCTTGGGAGTGGCAGCGGGAGCAGCGAGCCATCCCGGAATTGCCCCTAAAATGCGATTTCATCAAAAATAATGTACAAGTCGAAGTCGAGTTCGGAAACGCACGAACCTACTACCAGGACTACATCAAGTTTTTGCTGGCATTTCAGCAGAGAACGATAAAACTCGGTGTGCTCATAGTACCTACCGAGAACTTTTCACATTCTCTATGTCTGGTCGGACAAGAGAAGGCGAAGGAAAAGGGTCGAAAATCATACAGCGGCATGATACATATGGAGAAGGTCCGACGTGAACTTCCATTTCTTGCTTTCATGCTTAAAATGCCGCTTGTAATCGCTGGCATCGACATCTACAGAAGTTCAACGTGAGAATGCCAAATTCCGGGGACACCTTACTTATCTCTCTTTTTTGGCCCTGGTTTTTGAGTTAAGGGCCTCGGCAATAAATAATTACACAATCTGGTACTTGTCCTTTGATCCGTCTACGGCGTAGCATCCACCGGCACATATCCACAAATATACACTGGTGAATGCGCCTTGCCTGATCTTATTAAAACGGGCGAACCAAAATACGGCGCACTCTTGCGCAATTATTTATTGCCGAGGCCCTAAGGAAAATCTCCCACATTACCGTGTTCAGTTTGTACCATGTTGAACGCGCCGAAGTTCTATAAGATGTCGGTATCACATTTTTTTCAACAACTGGTTGGCGGCGGTGAGCATGGGATCCCATACCGGACCGAAGGGGGGGGCATAGGCCAGATCGCTCTGGCTGAACGCTTCGACCGTCATCCCGGCATGAAGCGCCACGGCAGGGGCGTTTATCCGATGGGCCACGCCCTCTTGTCCCACCATCTGGACCCCCAGAAGGCGCCCTGACTTGCGGTCCCCCACCATATGCACGGCAATGGTTTTTGACCCCGGATGTGCATGGGCCCGGCTCCTGCTTTTGATGGTCGCATCCACGGGATCAAATCCCGCTTTTAAGGCCTCGTCCCCATTCAGACCCGTGCCGGCCACCTGAAGACCGAACACCTTGAAGACTGCTGTTCCGGCAATCCCCTGAAGGCTCACATCCTTGCCCGAGACATGGTCCGCCACGGCCCAGCCTCCCCGGCTGGCCCACAATGCCAGGGGAACCCATGTTTTTTCTCCGGTCACCACATGGGTGGCACCGGCGCAGTCACCGGCGGCATAGATATCCCTGTCGGATGTCTGCAATGACCGATCCACGGCGATGGTTTTCCCCAATCCCAGCTGAATCCCCGCGATTTCCGCAATCCGGCTGTTGGGCCGAACCCCGATGCTGACCAGCACCATCTCTCCATCAACTGTCAGGTCAGGGCATACCACCTTCAGGCTGCCATCCGCTTTTTTGATTTCATTAATCTTGTGACCCGCATGGAGGTTGACCCCGTTATTTTCGACTTCTTCCCTCACCATTGACGCAAGTTGTTCATTAAACCGAGGCAGAAATGTGACCCTGGGTTTCACCATATGGACTTCAAGGTTCCTGGCGCGAAGGGCCTCTGACATCTCGAGAGCAATGTATCCCATGCCGATAATGACGACCTTTTTCATGCCCTGATCACGGATGAATTCTTTTATGCGCTTGCCGTCGGTCAGGCTTTTCAGCCCCACCACGCCGGGCAGATCAGCCCCCGGAAAATCAGGCATAATGGGGGAAGCGCCGGTGGCAATGAGGAGTTTATCATAGGGAATTTCAAAGCTTTCCCCCGTTAGGGTATGACCGCCGACGGTTTTGGCGGCAGTGTCAATGTCCTCCACCCGATGACCGGTTCGGAGATCAATACCCTGCTTTTCCCTGAACACGGGTGCACTTCTGACCACCAGATCATCCATGTCCCGATCCGGGTCCGCAATATTATAGGGCATGCCGCAGGCGCTGTATGACACATCTTCGGTTTGCTCCAGGACCGTTACGTCCATTTCCGGCTGGTTTCTTTTTGCTCGGCTCGCGGCGCTCATGCCTGCCGCATCTCCCCCAATCACCACAAATTTCATGGTTTTTCCTCCCATTAGAAAGATGTCCGGAATTTTTTTCGGCCCTTGGAAATAATCCAGGGAAAGGGTCATCATGACCCCTTCCCCCGGATAGGTAAAAATGAAATTACCTTATGCGGTAGGATTTTTCAGCTTTAGAGGGGTGTTTCCGGTATTCGGTGATTTTGAATTTACCGGTAAACTTGTTCACGAAGGAATGACCGGCCTTGGCCCAACCCACCACACCGCCATTGTAAAGCCAAACGTTTTTGTAACCATATTTGTAAAGAAATCCGGCGGTATATTTGGCCCGTTTGGATGTACGACACCAAATATAAATTTCGGCGCTCGGGTCCTTTATTTTTTTGGGAATGGTGTACATCAGGCCGGAACTAATGTGATCCGTGCCCTCAATGTGAAAAGCATCGAATTCGGGATACGTCCTCACATCTATCATGTAGGCCTTCTTTTTGCCCGCCATGACATCTTGATAAACCTGATAAAACTGATCCACACCGATAACCTTATCGGCCGGAATCAACGCCGCGAAGCTTGCATTCACCTTTTTTTCTTCAGCCTTTAACGGGTTATCCCCCGCAAAGGTCATACCCGCCATGCCCAGAAACAACATGATAACGAGTGCGAAAATAATTTGCTTTTTCATCCTAAAAACCTCCTGTCTGTAAGATACCATAAACGTATTTAACCAGACCCTGGAACAAGCAATTTTCACCCCCTTCCGTCTTCGGGTCCTTATATCGCCATGGAGTATAAGAGTTGGTCCGACACACGTCAAGGCGGTTTATGGAAACCCAGCGCATTTCCCAAAACAGCCGCCTTAACCCACGCAAAGATCCCCCCATTCATATTGGACAATGGCCACCAGGACCAGGGCTGCGGTTTCAGCCCTCAGAATCCGGCTGCCCATGGAGACCGGTATAAAACCGGCGTGCTGAGCAGCTGAGACCTCTTCCGGCGTAAACCCTCCCTCAGGGCCTACCATCCCCGTAAAGTTCCCTGATGATGCATGATTTTGAAGCAAATCCTTCAGGTCTCGTGACGTTTCTCTTTCCCAAAGAATCACCTTAAGCCCGGGAGCTTTGCTAAATAGCGCCAGTTGTCTGTCAAAAGATTCCGGTGCCCCGATTTCAGGGGGAATATCCCTGTTGCACTGCTTTGCGGCGCTGTGAGCGATTTCTCTCCAGCGGTTGCTTTTTTTCCGCTGCCTGTCTGCCTTCAGATGGACAACACTTCGAGAACTGAAGAAAGGGGAAATCCGGGTAACCCCCAGCTCGGAGGTTTTCTGAATCAGATAATCCATTGAAGCTGATTTAATCACAGCCTGACACAGGATGATCTCAAATGGGGATGGTTGAACAGGGGCCAGAGGTTTTTTGATTTGAACCTTTATGCCCTCATGTGAGACGGATTGGATACCTGCTAGAAAACGGCCCCCTTTTCCATCCAGGAGAACCAGCTCATCGCCCCGGCCCATTCGCAGCACTCTGGACATATGGTGGGCCTCACGGCCCGTAATGACACAGAAGCCGTTCTCAATTTCAAGATTTTCAACGAGAAAACGCCTTAAAGAAATATCATTCATCACCCTTCCTTAAGACCATGCAGGCCCATTCGTCTTCATAAACCATGCGGGAGGTAAAAAGCTCAGTTGCCGGCAGGGCTTCTTCGATCCTTTCCACCTGGTCCCTCAGAATACCGGAGGCTACCAAATGGCCGCCGGTTTCGACCCGTCGGGAAAATACCGGCATGAGGCGAAGAAGTTCTCCCAGAATCAGGTTTGCGCATACCAGGGAAAAACGGCCCTCTATGGCTTCAATTCCCGTTCCGGAAAGTGTAATGGCATTTGCATGGCCATTTAACCCGATGTTCCGTTCGGCCCATCGCACCGCTTCGGAATCCACATCAATGGCCTCAATTTTCCTAAATCCCAGCTTTGCTCCGTAAATGGCCAGGATGCCGCTCCCCGTGCCCACATCCAGAAGGGTTTGCGCTCCTTCGGCCTCAAAGGATTCCATGGCCCGAAGGCACATTTTTGTGGTGGCATGCTGTCCCGTTCCAAAGGCCGGGCCCGGATCAATGCGGATGATATGTGCTTCTTCGACGTGAGGCGGCAGTTCCTCCCAGACCGGCAGGATCAAAAGCTGGTCTGTAACGCGGACCGGTCGAAAAAAACGGCGCCAGTTTCGTTGCCAGTCCTGATTTTCGATTTTGTTCAGTCTGAAACCGGGAGCGTTAAGGTGGGGGTGAATCAATGACAGCTGACTGAGGTAAACGGAAATCCGGTTCTGGATATCCTCCGGGCTTTTTTCTAATGGCAGATAGGCTTTCAGGGTACAGCTGCCGAAATCCTCAAAAACCAGCCCCGTGGCGCCCAGATCAAAAAAAAAGGCGCTCAGAGGATCATTCAACTCAGGCGCCGCGTCAATGGCAATTTCCAGCCACCCTGGATTTTCATTATGGGAAACAACCAAGGCATTCTCCGGTTTTAAACACTAACCCCGCCCCATTATGGGCGGGGTAGGTGTTCTGTTTAAGCCTTTTGAAAAACGAAATTCAGCTGGCCGTTGCTCAATGTGTTGGCCCGGGTGGTCATTTCCATGCCCACCTGAATTTCTTCTTCAGGAATTTCGTCGGCAATCCTGCCGAAGACCTTGTAATCACCATAATCCAGCAAGGCAATGGCGTATGGCAGGTCATCACCGAATCCGATAGGAGCGTACTCCAGCTTGCTGTAGGTCACCAGCTTCCCTTTTCCGGCCACCTCAAACCATTCCATATGGCTGGACAGGCACTTGGCGCAATCGGATCGGGGTGGAAAGTAAACTGCATCACATTCCTTGCATTTTGTCCCCATGACTTTCCCATCCTCCAGCTGACTGACAAAGTCGTTGACCTTCGTGGTGGCGGTAAAGCTCACGGTTCCGAATTTCTTGAATCGATCATCCACTTCTCTTTTCTTTCCCATGATATTACCTCCCAAAAATGCTGACGTTTCCGTACAGGCCCACACCGCCGATATTATGAACCAGCCCGATTTCCGGATCTTTGACCTGAATGTCGCCGGCCTCACCCCGCAACTGGAGCACGATGGTTCTGATCTGTGAACCGCCGGTGGCGCCGATGGGATGTCCCTTGGACAACAGACCGCCATCCACATTGACCGGGATGCTCCCCTCTTTGTAGGTCTCTTTGCCCTTGATCAACTCTTTTCCTTCTCCGGGTTTTGCAAAGCCTAAGTTTTCATAGGCCATCATCTCAGCAATGGTGAAACAGTCATGGACTTCCGCCACATCCACATCTTTGGCGGTAATGCCCGCCATCTTATAGGCCTGTTCCGCCGATTGCCTGGCGACCGTCAGACCCGAAAACTCGTCCCTTCCCGCCAGGTTGACCGCGTTGGAAGCCGATCCCAGGCCCAGTATCCAGACCGGCTTTTTGGAGAGGGCCTTTGCCCTTTCCTCACTGGCAACGATAATACAGGAGCTGCCGTCCGCATTGGCGCAGCAATCCCCCACCCTGAGCGGTGACGCCACTGGGTTGGACATGGGACTGTTCGGATCCGAAAACATCTCAAAGGTCACAGGTTTGCGATACACGGCTTTTTCGTTGAGCTGACCGTAGGTGGCCGCTTTGACACGAATCAGCGCCAGATCTTCGGGGGTGGTCCCGTATTCCGCCATATGTCTTTTGGCATACATGGCATAGTATGCCGGCATCATAGTGCCGAAGGTGCTCTCCCACTGAATGTCCGCGCCCCGGCCCATCCGTTCCTGACTTTCGGCCGAGGATATCTCCGACATCTTTTGAAAACCCACCACAGCCACCACATCGTGAAGGCCTGATTTGACCAGTGAATAGGCGAACCTTAACCCCATGCTGCTGGAAGAACAAAGGCTTTCCAGATAACAGGTGGGTTGTGGCGTAAGCCCCAGGTATTCCGCAAAAACGCCGGCAGGGGACCGCTGTTTATCATATTCCGGGGCGGAACAAATGATGGACGCATCAATATCCTTATTCACAATTTGAGCGTCCTGCATGGCATCCTTGAATCCTTCAAAGGCCAACTCCCTGATGGATCCGGGATATCCGCGCACGAAAGCGCTTTGGCCAACTCCGATGATTCCTACTTTACCCATTATAACCTCCAAATTTTACATCTGTTTCCTAAAACAAACGCTGAAGTTCCGATGTTTACAATCCTTGGGCCAAAATTTACCGAGGACGGATTATAGGGAATGATCCCCGACGGGTCAAGGAGAAACAATGGCCTTAACGCCCCCGGGCTTATACAACAGCGCCAGAATGGCCCCTGAAAGGATCAGCCCCCCGGAAATGGAAACCCCGAGGGAGAAAAGGCCCGCATCCCCCATCATGCCGATACCCATGGGAATGGCGCCGCCCCCCACCAGAAAGGCCGCGGGTATTGTAAGGGATACGGCAACATTTCGAGCCTTGGGTGGGCCGATGGCCGAAAGGGCCGCAAAACCTGGGGGGAAGAAACAAACCGCCACAACGGGCTGCAAAAAAACCATCAGCACCAGCCATGATCCTGAGGAGATACCCAGGAGAACCGTTGTCAACCCGGCCAACAGGAACACCGCGCACAGGGTAAGTCTCGGGCCGATCCGATCCGTTGTCCAGCCGGCCAGAAACGCCATGAAAATGCCGGATATGCGAGAAAGCGCCACAAGGGTATTGGCCCAGTTCCTTTCCAGTCCGTGATGGGCCACCAGAAAAAGGGGCAGCATGGTATAAATTCCAATAGTGGCACAAATCCCCAGGGAAAACAAAATCATCATAATCCAGAAGGATTTCCTGGCGAGGAGGGTTTTAAGGGATAAAAAGTTGAGTGCTTCACCGGGAAGATCCTCGCCTTTCCAAAAACGGTAAAAGAGAAAGCCCGTCAATATGGAGCAAATACCCAGGAAAACCAGAACCCCCCGCCAGGAGAGCCACATCATCAGGAACTCTGCCAGCAAAGGTGCAACAAAGAAACTCAAATTGGGGGCCAGTTCATGGGTTGCGATGGCTTTTCCCCAGTGCCTGGCACTGACCAGGGCTGTCAGGGAGGCCATTCCGGAAGGGAGATAAAGTCCTGCGGCCAACCCCAGCACAAGCAATCCGCCTCGAATGGTCCAGACGTCGTCGCACAACGCGATGCCGCTAAGCGAAATCCCCACGGCTGTGGCAGACAAGACAATGGTTTTTCTGTGTCGAAGGCGCTTTGAGATAAAACCGGAGCTCAAAAGGGAAATGGAATATCCCATTGTGATAAAAAGAAAAAGGGAAGCGGCTTCAACATGGGACAGCGTCAGGTCTTTCTGAATACGGGGCAGTAATGGCGCAAAGATGATTCTGGATAGGAAATTCAGGAAAAAAATATTGGTTAATAAAAGGATGGGGCCCAGAAATGAGCTGAATTTAGCTGCCTCAGGGGCCGCACCGGTATGGGAATCCGGGGGTTTTGAATGTCTCATTTTTCCTGCACTCATGCGGGGCATAACGAATCAATGAACATTTATGGGGTTGTAAAGGTTAAACTGCCGCCTTGAAATCGCCTATCAATTTTGGTAAACTTGAACTTCAATTCCAAACAGGCTGTAAGGGTGAAAAATCTTTCGCCCCTGCTTACGGATTAAAACACCCATGAAATCCTCTCAAGATAGACCTATGCCGACAAAAACCAAAGTAAGGGCGAAAAATCTTTCGCCCCTACTGAATAACGTTACCGTTATGGCATCAAAGGGGCTGGGACGGGTGTGGAGCTTCAACATCAATTTCTGGCTTCTTCTTGGCCTTGTGACGGTCCTTGTGCTCTATTTCCTGTTCTCTTTGCTGCCGATAGTTTGGTATTTCGGCGAACAACATCAGGAAAACCTCCTGGTAAAACTTGAAAAAGATTTCCAGGAAACCCAAAAGGCCCTTTATCAGGCAAAACAGCGGTTGAAGTTCGTGGAAAGTTACATTGACCCCTCAAAAATACCCACCGAAAGCACGAAAAAAACAGCCATAACCCAATCGCCCCCCGGCAGCAAAAAGACATCAACAGGCAGCAGCAGCAAAATGCCGGCAGAATCAGGTGTTCAAGAATCCATCGTCAGCATTAAAGAACTGAAAATAAACCGTCGAGGGACCCGCTTATCCGTTAATTTCAAGCTGGCCCGGGCCAGTTCCGGCCGCTCACCCATCCGGGGGTATATTTTCATCGTTGCAGTGGACCGGTCAACCGACCCGCCACAGCTGTGGCCTTCGCCGAAAGCAGCCTTTGAAAACGGAATGCCCGTTAATCCAAAAAAGGGACAATCCTACAAAATAAGGAATTTTCGCCGAATTCGAGTCAAATGGTCTTTTAAGTCAGCTGAAAAAATACCCTCGGAACTCAGGATACTGGTCTACGACAGACCGGGAGGTCTTCTCTTGAAAGAGGATTATCGCCTGGAAAAGGATTAAAATCCGTAGCATAGACACATCACAGGCGCCCATTCAAGGCACATATTCCAATGTGATCACATCATCCCACGGGTCTGCCTTTTTAACCTTTACCAGGATTTCCTGACCTTTGGAAAATATGATGCCATCCTGACGCTTGAAGTCCGTCACCATGAGAAAATCCGTCAAAACAATCCTGTATTTATTCTTGAATTCATTGAGTACCAGGGCGTTAAATGTTTTGCCAAGGTTCATCCCCAGATATTTCAAAGTCCAATAGCGTAAACGGTTTCGCTGGATGCGCCCCAGGGTTTTAACCAGGGGTTCGACGGATACCCTGATCTCTTCCAGGTTTTCTTCATTGTAAACGGGCGTGCTTTTCCCGAGAAAACTGGTTAATTGCCGCTGTATAATAAGGTCAAGATATCTGCGTATGGGAGAGGTCGCCTGGGTGTAAACGGGGACCCCCAGACCGCTGTGGGGGTTTGGATTCGTGCTGATATGAAGGGGGCTCAGTTTTCTTCGCTGTTGAAACACATAAAAAATATACCCTTTTTCATCCAGAGGCAGCTTTTCCGTTGGTTCCGATTGTGCCCTGAACAGTACGGGAATGTTATTCTTCCAGCAAAACTCAGCCGCCAGTTCATTATAAAGGATCATGAACTCCGCAACAATCATTCGGGACGGTGAGTCCTGTGGTACCAGTTCCAGGCTCAGGAGACCCGCTTCATCAATGTCCATCTCCAGTTCAGGCAGAGAAAGATTAATGGCGCCGCGGTTCATCCGGTTTTGGCGAAGCATTTCCGCCAATCGGTGCAGTTCTCGAAATTGCGTTTTCTTCAAAAGGTTTTCATTAACATCATCGTAGGTCAGTTGCCGTTGAACCCGAATCATGCTGGATGTAAAACGATATCGCAACAGCGACCCGTCCGGGTCGAACCTTGCCAGAAGAGAAATCGCCGGACGATCACACCCTTCTTTCAAGCTTAACAAATCCTGGGAAAGATCCTCGGGAATCATGGGGATTTGTCTTCTGGGCATATATAGAGACGAAGCCCGGTCTCTTGCCGCAACGTCAATTGGGCTGCCCTTTTGGATCACCGCCGCCACATCAGCAATATGGACGCCGATTCTCAACTCTTTATCAAAAATTTCTACGCTGATGGCGTCATCAAAGTCCTGGGTTTTGGGCCCATCGATGGTCATAATGGGCAAAGACCTCAGGTCTTCACGCTGGTTTTCAGAAAACCCTGAAACCGCAAGGCGCGCAGACGCTTCCAGTTGCGTGGTGGTAAAAGCAGTCTCCACCCCCGATCGCAGCAAATCAAGGGGTTCATCTTCTTCCCATTCACCCAAAGCTATGAGCAGAGACCTGGCCTTCCGGAGATCTGTTATACCCGCATATGAAAGCAATTCCCTGCCATATTTGAAATCATCGGCATCAGCGGCGTAAAGGGCCAGCTGGATCAGAAGGTGAATAATATCTTTGCTGCAATCAGGCGCCAGGGTTTCTTTTCCCTGATGCACTTCTTTGAGCCACCGGCCACCCTGTTCAAGTCGCTCCGCCCTTTCGGCGGCCTCCTCTTCCTGCCGGATAATCTGTTCGACACGATCTTTCGAGTTTGGCAGAAATAGTCCGTTTTTCATCTTGAAATAGAGCCTGTTTTCAAAAAGTGCCCGCACCACAGCCGAAAAGTGCTCCTCGGTGGCGTTTTCGCCGAAAGCCAGCTGCGCCAGGTAACGGTGGTCGAAAACTTCCTCCTCGTCCCGAATCAGCTCCCACATTTCCTTGATGTCAATCTCTTCTTTCAGCTTTATTCGCAACATTTCTATCTGCTGCAGCTTTTGAAGCAAGTGATCCCTTGGCTGTGCCACATCAATTTGGGAAGCTGAAATGAGCAGGGTCCTTTTCGGGGAAAGGTTCACTTCCCGGTTGGTGGGCGTCAACAGATGTAGCCGGTTCCCTTTGTCCTGCAAACAGACGGTACAAACCAATCGGCTCTGGTCAATATATTCAACAATGCTTCCAACGGCCATATTTGAAAATCACCCATACCCTTTCTAGGAAGTTTTCAGGATTTCTAGCAGGTGGACAAGGTTCTGTCAACTGATCAGGTGACCGGGGGACGTCCCCCCCCCTTTTTACGATTGCCATTACCCACAATTGCTTTCCCAAAACGCTTTTGCTAGAATGACATTTTAAAATTCGAGGTAAACCATGGGTGAATCAATTTACGCGCAACGGGCTGGGGCACTTGTCCAATTATTGCAGCCGCCCGCTGAAATCGGTTGCGACGGGGCCTGGATTATCAAACCTGAAAACCGGCGCTATCTTTCAGGCTTCTGTGCGGAAGACAGCCAGTTCACCGAATCCTCGGGATCCCTTCTGATCAATGGCACAAACCGTCTGCTCATAACGGATTCCAGATATACGCTTGCCGCTGAAAATGAGGCGATAGCGTTCGACGTGTATACACTCAAAAAAAATTTTGTGACCGACATTCCGGATTTCACAAAAGGATTTAACCTGCACAATCTTGGCTTTGAAGAAGATTTCGTGACATGGGATCTACACCGGAAGACCGCGGAAAAGCTCGCCCTGCTCTCACCCCCGGCCGTATTGATCCCTTTGAATGGCGTGGTGGAGAATATGCGCGAAATCAAAGAAGACCGGGAGATTGAAGCGCTCGAAAATGCAGCGGACATGATTTCAGACATCCTTTATGAGGTCATTTCGGCTCTCAAACCGGGTGTAACGGAGAAAGACGTGGCCTGGCAGATCAAAGGCCTGGCAAAGGAAGCCGGTGCAGAGGGGCTGTCTTTTCCGTCTATTGTGGCATCAGGCCCCAACAGTGCGCTGCCCCATGCGGTGCCCTCAGACCGAAAAATCCGGTCTCGCGAGCCGATTATCCTGGATGCCGGAGTTCGACTGAACAGTTACTGCTCCGACATCACACGAACGGTCTTTCTGGGTGAGCCGGATGACACTTTCAAGACCATTTACCGCACGGTTCGGCAGGCGCAACTGACGGCACTGGAAAAAATCCACCCTTCAGCACAAAGCACCCGGGTGGATGCCGCTGCCAGAAATATTATTGCGGATGCCGGTTTTGGCGCATACTTCGGACACGGCCTGGGCCACGGGGTCGGCCTTGCCACCCATGAAGGGCCAAGGCTCGGGCCGAGAAACGCCGTCCTGCTGCGATCAGGAAATATTTTTACCGTTGAACCGGGCATCTACATCCCGGGCAAGGGAGGGGTGCGCCTTGAGGAGATGGTTGTTCTGGAAGCTGAAGGGCCCAGAATTCTGACCAAAAATGATCATTTCTATGATTTTTCGTAATTTCCGGCCTGGCCATAGCGGATTCAGAACATAGCGGGTCGGGTCGATTTTGGCGGCTTCAAGGAACAAACGGGGGTCAGTCAGGTGTACGATCTGGTAGATGAATTCATCACCTATTTGCAGGTTGAACGGGGTCTTGCTGAAAACACCATTTCTGCCTACAGTCGAGATCTTGTCCGGTTTATCACTTATCTGGAAAGCCGGAACTTAAACCCCGTTAAGATTTCCCGAAATGAGATTCGGGACTACCTGGGCAGCCTGAGCCATGACCTCTCCAAAAGATCTCAGGCCCGGAATATCTCCGCTATCAAAACGTTTTTTCGTTTTCTTGTTTCAGAAGGCAGAATGAAAGAGAATCCTGCAAGGCTTCTGGAAACACCGCGCATGCAACGAAAACTGCCGGATGTCCTGAGCCTCGATGAAGTTGAGCAACTCCTTTTACAGCCGGACATCACAACACCCCTGGGGCAGCGCGATAGAGCCATGTTGGAGCTCCTTTACGCCACCGGACTGCGGGTATCGGAATTGGTACATCTCAGGTTGCTCGACGTCAATTTGGAGGCCGGTTATGTGAAAACCCTGGGAAAAGGGTCGAAAGAGAGATTGGTGCCCTTTGGTGAAAAGGCGCTTCAAGCCTTGCAGTCGTATCTTTCTGATGGCCGGCCGGCCCTGCTCAAAGATGGCCATCCACCGTACCTGTTCTTGAACTTCAGGGGAAAATTATTGACACGGCAGGGATTCTGGAAAATTATCAAAAATCATGGTAAAATGGCTGGCATTAATAAAAGTATAAAACCGCACGGACTGCGGCATTCGTTTGCGAGCCATCTCCTGGAAGCGGGTGCGGATCTGCGTTCTGTTCAGGTGATGCTGGGGCATGCTGACATCACCACCACCCAGATTTACACCCATGTGACGAGAAAAAGGCTGAAGGAGTTGCACGGGACATGTCATCCAAGACCGTAGACATTTTTTCTGACTGAACGCTGCCAACTGCCGGTTGCCCTTATGGGAACCGGATGTTCATGGAAGGTTTACTCAGACGGAACAGGTAAAAATGGGAAAGGTTATTGATCTCCATAACAGGCGCAAAGGGTCCTTGGAAGGGTTGACCGCTCCTGAACCGTGGCGGTTTCGAAAGGGGCTCTGGCGGACGTCTCATTTTGTTCAAATGCGATCAAGTCTCGCAGAAACCCTTGAGTACAAACCGGACGGATTGGCCACTCTGCCCCCTCATTTTTCCCTCAGAGGGGGAATGTCCTATACCATTCGATCCATGTATGTGAATCGCAAGGATGAAAAAAAGATGCGGGAGATTTATTACCTGGTTGGACTGACCGATTGCATGATTAACCAGGTTCATCCGCTTTTGAGGACCGATCTCTTATGGGCCATGTACAAAAAGGTATTTTCCATGAAAGCGGCGCTCAAAGTCCACTGGCACGGCAACCTTGACCAGGTCCTGCTTCCCCTTGATCTGGAATATTTTGATGATGTTTCCTATCGCGCATCATTGAAAGAGGCGGAGACCATGAAGGAATTGTACGAGGCTATCAGGGAGGGGTCCGACGAAATGTTTGATATCCTTTCCCTCGAATACACATTTTTCAACCCATGGATGGGGGGATAATTTTGGAAAAGCACTATCGTTCGGCCGACGTGGAAACCTCTGAAGCCTTCCTGGAAACCATTTTTGACGGCATCAGCGAAGAAATCATGGTAGTGGATGAAAACGGTATCATTCAGGATGTCAACCGGGTTTTTCTGGATGAACGTGGCCTTTCAAAAAAGGCGGTTCTGGGTAAAAAATGCTATGATATCAGAAAAATGTCAGGAACCCACTGTCACCTGAAGGATCGGGACTGCCCCCATCAAAAAGCCAAAGAAACCGGCGGCAAAGTGGAAGTAAACATTCGACACGGCTTGGAAGGAGAATATTCGAAGGCCTTACGCCGAACCATGTACCCGGTCAAAAACCGTAAAACGGGTGAGCAATATTTTGTTGAAATCTCAAGGGATGTCACTGAATACCGGAACCTCCTCAATAGATTGAGGGCCTCGGAGAAAAAAATCCGGGCTATTCTGGATACGGCAACGGATGCCATCATCAGCATAAACGAGGATCAGGAAATCGTATTGTTCAACAACGCGGCGGAACGGATTTTCGGTTACAAGAGAGAGGAAGTTCTGAAAAAAAACCTGAACCTGCTCATTCCGCCGAAGTATGGCGATCATGCCCCCTTTGTCAAAAAATTTTTAGAAAAAAAGAAACCAAAATTCATGGGCAAGACCCAATCACTGACCGCCTTTCGCAAGGAAGGTGAGGAATTTCCCATAGAGTTGGGATTGAGCTTTCATGAAATGGACGGCGAATACACATTTACCGCCATTATTCGGGATGTATCCGTTCAGAAAAAGCTGGAAGAGAAGCTGCTTCGATCAGGACGACTTGCAGCCGTTGGGACCACCGTAGCTCACGTGGTCCATGAGATCAAAAGCCCGCTTATGATTATTGGCGGGTTCAGCTATCAGATCCGGAACAGCCTGGAAGATGAAAGCGCGTTAAAAAAACTGGATATGATCCTTGATGAAGTCAGCCGGCTGGAAAAACTGGTCGCCAGCCTGGGAGACTTCACAAAGGTCTACAATCTTGTAACGCG
>JABGPV010000350.1 GCA_018644785.1 Deltaproteobacteria bacterium
GTCGCCCCCCATGCGGGGGCGTGGATTGAAACTAGTGTATAGGACAATTATGGACTATGTGGATGGTCGCCCCCCATGCGGGGGCGTGGATTGAAAAACGTGGTCTGTCCCCTATTTTTCGATATTTTCAAACCGGTTATATGATGACATTTTCACGCCGGCGCCAACACTTTTGGATTGACTTTTGCGAATTTTGATATATACTAGTCGATATTTTTTCTATCTGGGGGCGTAGGATGGAAGCGACAGCAAAATTATTTCAAAATGGTCGATCCCAAGCCGTTAGGCTGCCAAAAGCATTTCGTTTTAAGGGAAATAAAGTGAAAATAAGCAAAAAGGGCGATAAGGTTATTCTTGAGCCATTTAAAGAAAGCCGTTGGCCGGAAGGTTTCTGGGATGGGTTTTCCATGGATTCGGGGTTTGACACACCCCACCCATTGCCGTCAAAGTCAGTGACCCTGGATTGAGCGGGTAGGAATGTACCTTCTGGACACAAATATTGTCAGTTACTGGATGCGGGGCGATAAGGGGGTCATTGGCCGTATCAAACAGCATTCTCCCGCCGATTTGGCATTATCCGCCATTACACTGGCTGAAATACTCTATGGAATAGAAAAATCGCCTGTGAAAAAGAAAGAGAGACGGCTGAAAATTGAGCGGATATCCATGTTGCTGGACCTCTATCCTTTTGGTGAATCGGCAGCCGGGAAATATGCCGTTGTAAGGGCGCAGCTTGAAAGAGAAGGGACGCCAATCAGTGAACGCGACACCCAGATAGCTGCCATTGCCATGGCGAACAGGTTAACGGTTGTTACTCATAATGTGAAAGAGTTTAATCGAATACGTCAATTGAAGGTTGAGGATTGGGCACGTTGATCTTAACCCATTGACTCAGTTGATGGATGAACTGCTGCCCCGCCCGGCCACACTAGCTCAAATCGCCTTATGACATCCGAAAACGATGATCAAGGCCGAGTTTCCTCATACGTCAGCCCGAAGACCGTGTCGGTCATCCACCGTTTAAAGCCTTTGTTGTCCATGAACTGTTTGAAGAGTTCCGTGTCGTCTTTCATCACGGCGGTCATGACGCGAACCAGAGCATTGTCGTGTTCGATGCGGGCGTTCTGCTTGTCGGAATGCTCTCTGGCGTTCCGGTAGGCTTTGTCGGCCGCCACTCGCTGGCGGAACACAGGGGTGGCCGGTGAGGGATGTGCAGATGAGCCGCTCAAAACCGCGTTCTGTGCTATCGGTGTCAGGGGGATTCTCCTTCACAGAGTAAATGGGTGACGATGCGGGCCAGGATGTCTTTTTCAGAGGGCCGGCTTTCGGCAATCAGAAGGGTGATGGCCACCAGGGCGGCGTTGGAGATGCGGGGCTTCCCGTCAGATGCCGTCAGTGCTTTGTTGCGCCCCAGGAACCAGAGGAAAAGCGCCGCCGCGATGCGCTTGTTGCCGTCCACGAAGGCGTGGTTCTTGACCAGGAAATAGAGCAGGTGGGCCGCTTTTTCCTCGAGGCTCGGGTATACGTCCCGTCCGCTGAAGGTCTGCATGATGGCGCCAAGGGCGGAAGCCAGCCCTTTGTCCTTTTCCACGCCGAAAATCGTCGATTCGCCAAACTGGTCCCTGAGCCGGTCCACGATGCGCAGGGCCTCCTTATATTCCAGGGGGTGGATGACCCGGCCCGACGCTTCCGGTTTTTTCACCCGCTGGTGGTCATAGTCGTCGAGCAGGGAAAGTGCCTGTCTGTAGTCGCCCACCACGGCCAGCAGGGCTTTGGCTTCGTCACCCGAGAGATCTCGGCGTTTCGCAGTATCGGCGATGAGCTCTACCACCCGGTTCAGGTCCCGCAGGCGGGATTCGTTGACCGTGTATCCTTGAAGAATGTGGTCGCGCAGAACACCGGTTGCCCAGATGCGAAACTGGGTGCCGCGTTTGGAGTTCACCCGGTAGCCCACGGAGATGATGGCATCCAGGTTGAAGAAACGGACCTTCCTCCGGACCTGCCGGTTTCCCTCCTTTTGAACGACCGAGGAATCCTCGGTAGTTGCCGATTCCTCCAGTTCGCCTTCTTTGAAGATATTGCGCAGATGAAGGCCGATGGTGTCGGTGTTCTTGTCGAAAAGCTGTGACATCTGTTTCTGGGTCAGCCAGATGCTCTCCTGTTCAAGCCGGACATCCAGTCTAATGCCGCCTTCAGGCGCCTGATAGAGAATGATTTCGCCGCGTAAGGTTTCGTTAGTCATGCTGCTGCCTCCTCCTGGATATCGTCCATATCATCTTGAAGATCTTTCCCATTGTTCGGAAGATCATCGGGTTCATCCAGACTTTCAGGTTCGTCAAGCAGGTTTGTCGCTGCCTCACGGACATCAACTTTTCCAGTGACCACGTCTGCGATCAGGCGGGTGTGGTATTCGTTGAGGAGTTCGATTTTGCGGTGGGCATGAGTGAAACCTGCCCCACTGCTGAACCACCCGAATAGCGACTAAGGCCAGCATGCCCGGAACCCAGTTTTGTTTTATCAGTTCAAATCTGACAGGTAAAAGCGTTGATCCGACAGACTTTCAACTCCGGAAAGTGGGCGGGCGGCACAGTACCTCTCGGAAATTCTTGCGAAGAGGGTAAAGGAATATGGTCTTGCGGGCAATGTTTTTCTTCTGCTTGCTGAAGTAGCTGTATCCGCCGGTGCTGCCCACATCAATCCAGTTTGCAGCCCGATAGCACGTGCCCGAAAACCGATCCTGTTGCACAAATGTCTCCAGTAGTACCGGTTCGATGCCGTAGGTTGCCTTCCAGTCCGAGGTGACCCTGACGGCAATCCGTCCGAGAATCATTGAAGCCAGATTCGGGCATTTGATCCAGGGCAGGATGAGAAACCGGCTGTTACCGATGATCCGGTTTAAATGTTTTTCCCGCTGGTGATCATCCCAGCCGATAAAGGCATCCCGGCCGGCCAGACGCCAGGCGGCAGGGGAAAAAGAGATGGCGCCCAGCAACTTGGAATTCTCTGAACCGGAGTCTCCCGATCCTCCGCCCGTGTTTCTTCCCAGGATGAGATACCGGAGCTGCGGCCCGAACAATCTCGGCTTTTTCAGGTAGTGGTGCCGGCTCATCATGTCGTTCCACAGATGCTGCTGTTTTGGCTTCCGAATCGGCAGAAACGTCAGGGGTTCAAAATCCTTGTGATGCCAAACCTGTATTTTCTGCTCATCAAGAAGGGGTGGCTGCGGCTTCTTTTTCCTGGGGTGGGATTTACGGCGTGTCACTTTCGGCAAACGAATGAGGTTGTCCATATCCATCCGCTTCAAAATATCGGTGACAGTTTTGTCCTTTAATTTTCCGGCAGGGGAATAGAACCCAAATTCCCGGCATACCATTCGTGACAGTTCGACTCTTGTTACCCCGGGATGGGCAACACTGAGCGCCCGGATTCTCTTAATCATTGGACCGGTGAAATCGATACCGATACAGCGCACAGTGAAATACCGCCATTCCCGTCCTTTCTGTTTTGAAGGCGTTTCCAGCATTCCGAGCATCTTTTCCACGCGGGTTTCTCTCTGTGTGGGTTTCCGCGTCGGGTTCCGGAGTGATTCCGTCCCCTGTTTTGAAAAGGCTGCCACGCATTTTACGATCGTCTCCGGTGGAACCCGAACATCCAGGACGAGTCTTTCGAGCGTCTTTCCCTCGAGTGCTCCCAGGATGACTTTTGCCCGCTTCATGCGCCAGATGCCCAAGCTCCTGCTTTCCGCCGTTCTTTCCAGTTCATTTTTCTGTTCGCTGGAACAATGAACGCGCGGAAGGCGTAGAACGGAACAGGATTTCCCTTCAGGATTGGACTTTTTTTGTTCCAGCCAGAGACGCAATATATTCCCCTTTTTTGTGGCGGTGGTTGTATCGAAAAATCGTATCGACCAGCCCAATGTGAAGCATCCCATAGGTTTCGGCATATCGCCTGCTGACCCATCGGTAGTAGTTTTCCATGCTTTTCATGTTCTGGGTAAACATAATACCCACCAGTTTGTCGATCAACGGGTCCGGGTTCGGCCCGAAAAAGTCAATTGTATCGGGCGGGGGTCCCCCCTTTATGGGCAGGTATTTCTGCATGAAGACGTATGCGCCGGGGAGAGAACGAAGAAACCTGAATCGATCCACGTCTTCCTCGAGCGTCGTGTTGAAGCCGTACATGCAGAGGAACTCCACATTGTCCCGCGGCTTGAAATCAAACAGCCGGTATTTTTTGGCCAATCGGTCCATATTCCGGTTATGGTTCAGGCTGAAATGAAAATTACTCCGGGTAAAGCGGGTATTGGCGCACTGAATCCTTCGGATTACTCTCGCCCGTTCCCGGTTTACCAGGCGCAGGTCCAGGGACTGGGTAAAGTTCACCATGACGTTTTGTTCCGCCATTTCCCGAAGTAAACGGTCTGCATCCGGGTGGGACAGGATGTTGTCATCCAGCAGGATGAGTTTTTTGAGCCGGCCCCCTTCCAGCAGCGTATCCAGATCATTCACCTGACGGGGCCCTCCCTCTTTCGGAGGAACCACGCAGAAGGGACAGGCAAACGGGCATCCACGGGTGATGAAACCGATGCCCCGGTCACCCAATTCCGGGTAAAGGGTATAGTCCGGGCGCAGGGCTTCCACCGAATCGGGCAGACGGGAGGTAATATCCTCCCCCGTACCCCCCAGGATCAGTTTGTCACCGTAATGCTGCCGCAGACGCCGATTTCGCCTTTGAGAAAGGGGTGAATAGAACACTGTGGAGGCGTACACCCGGTCCGGGCCTTTCAGAAAGCAGTCCCGTTTCTCCAGCCGTACGGTG
>JABGPV010000351.1 GCA_018644785.1 Deltaproteobacteria bacterium
TTGAGCGGCTTCGTCAGAAAAAGATCACGACGCCGGTGATTATTCTCAGCGCAAAACGGTCAGTGGACGACCGGGTCAAGGGCTTGCAGACCGGTGGGGATGATTACATGACCAAACCCTTTTCATTCTCTGAACTCCTGGCCCGCGTTCATGCCCTCATTCGCAGATCAACCCGGGTGGCGGAACCGTCTACGCTTCACGCCGGGGACCTGACACTGGATCTTCTAACAAGGGAGGTGGAACGGGGAAAAGAGGAAATCAGCCTTCCTTCCCGTGAGTTTGCCCTGTTGGAACACTTGGTCCGCAACAAGGGCCGCATTGTTTCCAAGACATCCATCCTGGAGCATGTCTACGATTACAGCTTTGATCCCCAGACCAATGTGGTAGATGTGCTGGTCTGTCGTGTGCGGAACAAAATCGACAAGGATTTTGACAAAAAGTTGATCCACACGGTGCGTGGGATGGGTTATGTCCTCAAAGAGCAGTAGAAAGGTCGGCTTCACCTTCAGCCTCAAGCTGAGTGTCCTCTACGCGCTCTTTTTTGTCATCGCCTCGGGCGGACTGTTCCTGGTGGCCTATTATCTGATCGGAAACCTGGTTGAACAGCGTGAGAAGGAAATTGTAGAGGACCGAATCCTGGAATACAAGGCTTGGTATGAGGAAGGTGGGATTCGAGCACTCAAGGCCCGCTTTGACGACCAGACCAATCCTGAGGGCGATATTTTTTTTGTTCGGATTGTGGGGCCCCTGAACCAGGTCTTGTTCTTGAAATTTCCTCCCGGATTTGAAGGTTTGGATCCGCGCCGTTTGAGGTCTCTTCAGCCGGGGAAGAAGGATTTCTGGCTTTTCCTCGAAGAATCCGCTGAAAAGGGCGTCTGGACAGTGGGCATGGCGTCGCTCCCCGGCGGCATCACCCTTCAGGTCGGGAAGAGCTCAGCCAGAAGCCGGGAGCTGCTTTCCTATTTCAGAATCGTTTTTTTGATCTTCATGATTCCCATTCTTCTGCTGGGCATTATCGGCGGGGGCGTGGTGACCTTTCGTGCCATCAAACCGATCCGAAATCTGATTGAGACCGTCAAAAATATCCTGAAAACCGGAGAAATGAGCCTTCGGGTACCGGTTCGTCGGGAACGGGGAGAGATGGATGAACTGGTGGGCCTATTCAATCAAATGCTGGACAAGAACGACCTGCTGATTCAGGCCATGCACAATTCCCTGGACAATGTGGCCCACGATTTGCGGACTCCCATGACACGCCTCAGAGGCGTGGCGGAATTCGCCCTTCAGGACCCCGAAAACCGAGAAGCCTGCCATGAAGCGCTGGGCGACTGCATGGAAGAATCAGAACGGGTGTTGACCATGCTGAATGCTTTGATGGATGTGGCGGAAGCGGAAACCGGGGCCATGCGGCTGGAGAAAATCCCCTTATCGGTCTCTGATATGATCCGTGATGTGGTGGATCTCTATGAAATTGTGGCGGAAGAACAGGGCACGAAAGTGGTTATGAACTCACCGGATGCGCTCATGATCCATGCGGACCGAACCCGGCTGCAGCAGGTTCTGGCCAATTTGTTGGACAATGCATTGAAGTACGGTGGACAGGGTGGAACAGTGAAGATCGATGCCGTCGAAGAAGGCCAAGATGTTGTCATTTCCGTATCCGATGAAGGTATGGGCATTGCTGAAAACGAGGTGCCGAGGATCTGGGAGCGATTGTATCGCGGCGATCTCAGCCGTTCCAGGCGCGGTTTGGGGCTCGGGCTCAGTTTTGTGAAAGCCATTGTGGAGGCCCACGGGGGAACAGTTCATGTGGACAGCCGATTGAAGGAAGGGACCACTTTTATCGTCAAACTGCCGCGATCGGAGGGAGAGCCTTAGGATTTTGGATTGTGTGCTGAAGATTGCGGCTGAAAGTGATCCCAACAGGTTCATAAATCTTCCTCTTTGTTATTAAAACGGTGAAATTGCCGCTCTGAAACATAAAGGCCCACCAGGGAAGCCATAAAGAAGATCAGGTAGAACTGCCCGATGAGCCCTTCGAGGATGGTCAGGGTCTGTGCCATGCCCGAAAGTGCTACCACCTCGCCATACCCGATGGTCAATAGCGTCACATAGCTGTAAAAAAACATGAGTTTGTACAACGATTGCATATTTTGGGGTTGCCCGTGCACCCCGAAGCTGAAGGAACCGGGACTGAGGAGTTCAATGTTCACGAATAAAATTGTCCAGAATACCCCCAATAGAATGTAAACGCATAATCCACCCATGATGGTGTCCGCATTGGTCTCCTGTTGTCGGGTTACGGCGCCGGCGATCAAAAACGTTACCAGGCCGAGATAGGTACACGATAGGAAATTGGTAGCAATGAGGATATTCTTGCTATCGGTAAAATAGCTGCTGCTTTCTCCCAAAATGGTGCAGGCGCCCAGGACGATGGTCAGCTTGAAAAATCGGCTTTTGCGAACGGAATAAGCGGCTGCTGCGATTAAAAGATAGAAGATCGTGTCTCCCGCATAGCCGGCGAGCATACTCCCTTCAAAAAGAGGCGTCGCAATCAACTGCACGATAAAAAAGGCCAGTAGAAAGCCGAAACGGTTGTTTATGCCGAGGTAGTGTGGGTGATCCTCTTTCGTCTCAAGGGCATGGACCATATTGTGATTGCCTCACATGGGCTATCTGCGAATGACGATGGGGACAGTTCAACGGGAAATATATCCCTTTGAAAAAGTAGTGTCAAGGATGTTGCACAGTGACCATAAGGAGGATTGTTACTGATGGAAGATACCTTCGAAGGAAGAAAACCGGCATCGGCCAAGTTCAATATCTACCTGTTGACCATCGCATTGTTATGGACAGTTGTAATGGCCCTTTTTTTCCTATGGAATTCCGAGAGAGAGGATTGGCAAGCGACTGAGGCCGGGCGAATTCAGGCAAGATCGTCCTTTGAGAAGGACGTTATATATCGCAGTTGGAATGCCGGTCATGGCGGTGTTTATGCCCCTGTGACTGAGCTGACGCCGCCCAATCCATATCTGGATGTTCCCGAACGGGACGTTACAACGCCTTCCGGCAAGGAACTTACAAAAATCAATCCCGCTTTCATGACGCGCCAGGTACACGAGATTGGGCAGAAAAAATTCGGTGCTTACGCCCATATAACGAGTCTGAACCCGATTCGACCCCAGAATACACCCGATCCGTGGGAAAGGGATGCACTTGAAGCGTTTGAAAAGGGCGAATCCGAAATGAGTTCACTGGAACGGATGGATGGCGTAATGCATCTGAGATTGATGCGCCCCCTGCTTACCACCAAAGCGTGTCTTAAATGCCATGCTTTTCAAGGATACAAGGAGGGCGATATTCGAGGGGGGATCTCCAATTCGGTGCCCATGGCGCCTTTTTGGTCGATAGCGCGACATCGCAAACGAGTCTTTCTGGTATGGTTCAGTTTGATTTGGCTCTTAGGGGCGGCGGGCATCTTCTTTGCCGGGAAGAAATTGAAACATCACATGCGGGAGCGTGATATGGCGCAAGAGAAAATGCGCCAAGCCAAAGCAGCGGCAGAAGCTGCGAACATTGCCAAGAGCGAATTTCTGGCGAACATGAGTCACGAGATACGGACACCCATGAACGGTGTGATCGGCATGCTCGATATGCTTCTTGATACGGAGCAGACGGATGAGCAGAAGGATTTCGCCAAAAGCGCGCAATCAAGCGCCGATTCCCTCCTGATGCTGATCAATGATATCCTTGATCATTCAAAGATCGAAGCCGGAAAGCTCGACCTCGAAACCATCGATTTCGATCTGAGGCCCACCTTGGAAAACCTGAGCGACTTAATGGCTATGAAGACTCGGGAGAAAGGCGTGGAGTTTGCCTGCCTGATCCATGAGCGGGCGCCCTGTCTTTTGAAGGGCGACCCGGGACGTCTCCGTCAAATCCTGATCAACCTGACGGGAAATGCCATCAAGTTTGTGGAGAAGGGCGAGGTATCTATCAGTGTGGATGTCAAAGAGGAGACGGAAACAGCCGTCACGCTTCTCTTTGAAGTAAAAGACACCGGAATCGGCATTCCCGCGGACCGGGTGGACTCTCTCTTTGAGTCGTTTACCCAGGTCGATGCCTCCACCACCCGCAAGTATGGGGGGACGGGCCTGGGGCTTGCGATTTCCAAACAGCTTTCGGAGCTGATGGGAGGCGAGATAGGCATTGAAAGCGAGGAGGGAAAGGGAACTACATTCTGGTTCACAGTTGTTATGGGAAAGCAGGTTGGACAGACGTCAAAAGATATTGCCGGTTTAGAAGATATTGAAGGAAAGCATATCCTTGTGGTGGATGATCATGCGACCAACCGAATGGTTTTCCGGGAATACCTGGCATCATGGAATTGTCGTGTCGGCGAGGCCGAAAAAGGAGATGAGGCCCTCTCCAGGCTGCGGGATGCCGCAAACGGGGGTGATCCGTTTCATATCGCTATTCTGGATATGCAGATGCCGGGAATGACGGGAGAAACCCTGGGGCACAAAATCAAGAATGATCCTCTGGTCGAAAACACGCACCTGGTCATGGCGACCTCCGTGGGCCAACGGGGGGATGCCGAAAGGCTGAAAAAGGCGGGGTTTGCCGCTTTTCTCACCAAACCGGTTAAAAAATCCGTTCTCTTTGATTGTCTCAGGATTGTTCAGGGACTGAAAAAGGATGGCCCAAACGACCCCGGAAAGCAGATTGTAACCGGGTTTACCGTTGAGGAAAGAAAGGCCGGCGAGGAAACAACGG
>JABGPV010000352.1 GCA_018644785.1 Deltaproteobacteria bacterium
ACTTGGCACACCGAATCAAGATCGGACAAAAGGTATCACGGGAATGGTTTACCGGAATATCCGTTCGGTGACCGAAGTGGTGGGGGACGGAATCGATGTGCTGCTCGACCGACTCAGTTTGAAGCTCGGAGAAAAGGACTCATCCCCCGGTCGTGAAGCCGTTCTTTCCGCTTTGAATGGTGTCTTGGGCGATCATCTTGTCGCCAGGAACAATCCCCTTGCCATTCCCATGCAGTTTCGCTCTAATGGAAAACCATTAAACGAACAATCGCTTTTAGAAACGATTCAGAAGTCAGACGGAAAAATAGCAATCATGATCCACGGATCATGCATGAATGACCTGCAATGGAATCGGCAGGGGCACAATCATGGGGCCGCCCTGGCCCATGATCTGGGATTCACACCCCTTTATGTCCATTACAATACCGGGCTTCACATTTCTGAAAACGGCAGAAAATTTTCAGACCTCCTTGAAACAATCACCGCTCAATCGCGTAAACCCATGGCGCTTTTCATTGTCGCCCACAGCATGGGAGGGCTTGTTTCCCGGAGCGCCTGTCATTACGGGAAAGAATCCGGCCATACCTGGGTGAAGCATCTTCGAAAGCTCATATTCTTAGGCACGCCGCATCACGGGTCGCCATTGGAGAAAGGGGGCAACTGGATCGATACCATCCTGGAAATAAGTCCGTATAGCGCCCCCTTCTCTCGTTTGGGGAAAATCCGGAGCCGTGGCATTACGGATCTGCGTTACGGCAATGTGCTGGACGATGATTGGAAAGGATGCGACAGATTCGATTTTAGAGGGGATCAGCGAACCCCCGTACCGCTGCCGGAAGACGTGCAGTGTTATTCCATCGCGGCAACCACCGGCAAAGAATCAAACAAACTCGGTGACAGTCTTATGGGAGACGGTCTCGTGACATTAAACAGCGCTTTGGGACGTCATAAGAATGCTGAATTGAATCTTTCGTTTCCACAAACCCATCTATGGGTTGGCCGCAACATGAGCCATTTGGATCTCCTCAATCATCCGGAAGTATATGAAACCATGAAAAAGTGGTTGAAAACCTAAGCCCAAAAAACTGTTGCTTCCCCAATGAGGAACCGTTTCATAGATGAACCATAAGCGAAATTTCATTTTCCTGCTGGGTTTTTTGGCTATCCTTGTCCCCCTTGTTGTCATCTGTCCGCTCAAAGTCACCGCGTCATCTGCAATCCAACCGCCACCTGAAAAACACCAGTCATCACCATCAACCCAACTGACGCCTGCGCAACAATATTCCGGGGAACTCCTGGCCTACCTGTTGAAGGTGGTTCTGGGCCGGGCAGGCCAACCCGAATCAAGAGACCCGTGGCGGATCAGGGCCATTGATGAGGCGCTTGACTTCGACCATATCGTGAAGGTCATGACGGATCCGCAGAAAAACCAACTTGATTTCGTGGTCCTGGATCCCGACATTCTGGACCTGAGCCAGGTCCTCTACCATTACGATGAAAAGCTGAGTCTTTATAAGGGGGAGTACGGGATTACCAGCATCTATCCCGCACCTGAAGTTCTGGCCATCCGTCTGTTTCTCCTCAAAAAAATGAAATCGCGGGAAAAAATTGACCTGGATGCATTCATGCGGCGGGAAGCGGACCTGCTCAATGAGAACTACCAACCGTCTCCAGAGGACCTGGCCGCCACAGGTCTGTCAGCCCGAGAAATGAAGTTCCTGCGGGATATTTTTCAAAGTGAACCCGCCTTTTACCGCTATTTGACCTGCTCGTTTCTATTGAAAGAGTTAAAGGAAACCGACGTCCTTGCCCCCGGCAGCCGTACGGAAAAAATTATTCAGTCGAACGATTACACCCAATTCCGATGCAAACCCATCGGAAGCCGGGAAAACAAAAGCACGGTCAGAATTGCGTTTTTGCCCTCCATGACCAAGGAATTTGTCTATGGAAAAGATGCGGCATCCCTTTCCCGGCACGGCTTTAAACCCACCGAATTTCTGGATGACATATTTATCAAGCTGAAAAAGGAAATTCTCAAGACAACCCGGGAAAACCTCAAAAGAGAACTCTCAAAGCCGCCATACCCGAAACTCACGGAACGCCAATGGCGCGAGCTCTGGCACCAGCTTTCGCAGAAGGACATTGCCTTTTGCGTACAAAACAAAAGGCCCTTTGTCATTTATCCGGAAAACGCCACAAAGGTCATCCGTGAGGTCTGTCCGGAAGCAGATTTCACGGTCATCCTCCTGGGCAAAAACACTTACCGCGCCATATACTTTGATCCGGCCAGAGATCTCTACCCGTCTGTAAACCGACTTTATATGGATATCATGGATATTAAATACAATCAGGTGGGAGAAGAAATCGCCATCATCAGTCAGTTCATCTGTTCACATCTTAAGAACCGTATGGCGCTCCTGATTGACCGTATGGGAATAGATAAAGGGGCCCTTCCGATGAAGAGCCCCCATGGGGTCAACCATTTTTGAAAAGGAGGAAGCTAATTCCAACAACGGCCGCCCCAGTTCCCACGGTTTCCGCCACGGCCTCTGCCGTAGCCCCCGCCATAAGTACCCTCCGGCGCCACCTTGCGGGTTTCAAGCCTGTAGGCGAGGCGTTTTTCGGCCATCTGCGCCTTCAGTCCACTGATTTCCTTCTGCAGGGTTCGCAATTTTTCCGGATCCGGATTTTCTCCATTTAAAAGAAATGTCATTTCGTTTTGTTTATTCCAGATGTTGTTTCTCGTGGCTGAAGTTTCATTAACAAATTTCTGATCCAGGCTGTTGAACTTCTGCTGCCCAGGAGTCACAGCGGGATAGCCCCCCTGATCCTGCCAGCAAGACCCGGGACCACCGCCTCCATAACCCCACCCGGGGCCTCTTGCAAAGACGGGATAAGCCATAACACCCACCAACAGAAATACGCCTAAAACGGTTACCAATTTTTTCATGATGCACCTCCAAAATTTTAAAAGTTTGTTTTAAATCCTTGAAGTCGTTATAGAGCAATGGTTGTGCCAAATGAACAAAATAAAATTCAACCTACTGAAAAGACTAGGTATTCATAATTTTTAACCTGAAATCCGATTTTTGGCCTTGCAGCGATAATTAAAAAAGAGGATACTTTGTACCCGGTCCGCGTATCCTGGTGGGTACAAAATATCCACATGGATGATGGGTTGCGGCACTTCTGGAAAAATATTTCCTGTCCCAGACCCGTTTTCTGATTTCGGTACTATTCTTGCTTATCAGGACCATTATGATGCGTCACACCCATAAAAAGAAACCAATGCTCTCGGTCCCCCCCTGGGTGATCATCGGTGCCGTACTGGTCCTGGCGCCTATTTTCTTCTTCGTGACGGTGGATTCCATCAACCGCCAGAAAGAAAACACTATTTCCCTTTTAAAGGAAAAGGGGGCGGCGCTTATACGCTCTTTTGAGGCCGGCGCCCGAACCGGCATGATGGGCATGCGATGGGGCGGCGCCCAGGTACAGCGATTGCTCTCGGAAACCGCCCAGCAAAAGGATATTGTCTACATTCTGGTGGCCAATGCGGGTGGAAAGATTCTGGCCGACAGCAATCCTGCCAATATCGGAAAGCCTTATGGTGAAAGCCTTGATTTACCCCGGATTTCACAATCCCACAACCTTCACTGGCGCGAGGTTTACACCGGTGAGGGAAAAAAGGTTTTTGAAGTGTTTCGCCAATTCGTTCCCATGCAGGGCAGAAGCAGCGGACATGGCCCCAGGATGGGGTCCCGCGATTGGTGCCAACCTCATATGACCTCCCAAAAGGCTCAAGGCCGCGGGGCCCAGGTCATCTTTGTGGGATTGGACATGACGTCGGTTGAAGATGCCGCCAGAGAAGACATTCGCCGCAGTATCTTCATGGGCTTTGTTTTTCTCCTCATCGGGTTTGCCGGCATTGTAACCCTGTTTATGGCGCAGGCCTATCGTTCCGCCAGGACCTCCTTTTCCAGGGTCAAAGCCTTCTCAGACAACCTGGTTGAAAACATGCCCATGGGGCTTGTTGCCATAGATCCGGAAGAACAGATCGCCTCTTTCAACCAGACCGCTGAATCCATGCTCGGCATCAACGCCCATCAAGCTTTTGGAAAGCGACTCACCGAAATTTTACCCCTCTCTTTCCAGGATTTCTTCAACCATCTGAAAACGGAATCGGGACCCATTAACAGGGAACTGGAGACTTATCTCAACAATGAAAGGAACCTGCCCCTGGAGGTCATTGGCACGGCATTGACGGGAGAAGACGGCGCGGCCCTGGGGTGGGTGATCCTTTTCAGGGATTTAACCGAGATCCAGCACCTCAAAAAGGAAATTGCCCGGAGCCAGCGCCTGGCATCCATCGGCAGGCTGGCCGCAGGGGTGGCCCATGAAATCAGGAACCCATTAAGCTCCATCAAGGGGTTTGCCACCTATTTTAAAGAGCGGTACCGTGACACACCGAGAGACCAACAGACCGCCGAAATCATGATCCAGGAAGTAGAACGGCTTGATCGGGTCATCGGGCAGCTCCTGGAATTCGCCCGGCCCATGTCCATTCAAAGAAGGAGCACACAGCTGGACGTCCTGATCCGCCATTCCATGAAAATGGTTGAAGGGGACGCCCGACATAAGGGTATCACCCTGAATGTGGAAAGCGATCCCCGTATCGACACCGTGCAGATTGATCCAGACAGGATCAAGCAGGTTCTCCTGAATTTATACTTAAACGCCTTGGAAGCCATGGAGAAAGGCGGCGACCTTTCCGT
>JABGPV010000353.1 GCA_018644785.1 Deltaproteobacteria bacterium
AATACCTCCCACCACCGGTCTTCCGGAACAACAAGTGTCGCCTTTTTGGGCCGATACTGAAACGTCTCCGGCTGGTCCATTTGAAGCTCAGGCTTCTTGAAGTCCGGGCCCATTTTCATGCACCCCGCCGTCCAAAAACAGAAGAGACCCAATACCCAACAAAGTACCGTAGATGGCCTCATGGAACGTCCCCTTCCCCGGCACCGTTCAATCCGCTGAGGCTGAACTGAACCACATGGCGAACCAGTTCATCCTTAAACCGGTCATCATATTGCCGGCCCGTGATGCGCATCACCGGATTTCTGGCGAAGTTGAAATGGATCACCATAGCGATAATACTCTGAATATGGAGGAGCAACGCTTCCCGTTCCATATCCCGGGCCATAAAAGGACGAATCAAATCCACCAGCTTTCCCTGAAATGGTCCGATCACATCGCCCACAACCATTTCAAAAGCCTCCGTGGGTCTGGCCATTTCCCGAATCATCAATTGGGAGTGACGCAGTCGTTCTTCGTCCGAAAGCGGTCCCTTGATAAAGGCTTCCGCCACCGCATGAACGATGCCTTGCAGGGTCAATTCCCTTTGGGCCGCCAGCGCGCTCTCAAAACGGGCCAGAACACGTTGGGCCCTGGGTTTCCAGAGACATCGGAAAACCTCCATATACAGGTTCTGCTTATTGCCGAAGTGATAATTCACGGCGGCCAGATTACAACGGGCCGCTTGGGTTATTTCTCGAATGGTCACCGAATAGAAACCTCGCTCCGCAAACAGGGTCTCAGCTTCATACAGAATCCGGTCTTTTGAAATATTGACCTTTGTGGTCCCAGCCATATCGATTAAACCTCCATTTAATACGAACGTATGTATTAAACAAATGTTTGAATGTCAAGCGCTTTTTTTCCCATGGCCGCAATAGAGTGAATCTGAATCGTTTAAAGATTTAACAATAGCAACCCAATACATTCCCCTCATTCCAAAAGTTTTTTCTTGACTTGAAATTTTAGAAGACGTAGGGAAAATGATGACATGATTTTAGGCTGATTTCATCACTATTGCCATCAAAGCCGTTTTTTTCACCTTCAGTCCAAATAAGGAAAGAATATGGGCCACAACATCTAAAGACCCCGCTTCCGAGCCACGAGGAATAAGAGGATATGCCGTCATTCAAGCAATCTACACCTGAGCAGACGAATTACTACCCTCACCGCATTTATTTGAGCCAGTATCGTGGTGCGTGGGTAAGATCCATTGCAAGTCTTTTCATGTGGCTCATTGCCATTGGTGCCTATTTTTTTCAGATCATTAGACTTAATCAGCTGATGGGCGTTAGTGTCGCCGTGGCTTATTTATGTCTATTGGGCCTTCCCTTTCTACCGGTGCTCAAGCACAGTAAAAGCCTGCGTCTTTCAAATGTTGTATCTTTGTTCGTGAATTTCCTCGAAATTGTGGGCTATACAACGGTAATCTATTTTTTGGGGGGTATCAACGCCCTCTGGCTGAGTCCCATATATGCTGTCCTGATATACTATATCGGGATGGTTGGACCGCGGATGCTTCCTTTCATCATCGCGACTTTATGTTGGGCTGTGCTGGCTACGGCGGTAACCCTGGAATACCTCGGAATTATTCCCAACCAGTACCCGGTGGAATATCCCAGATTGCCCGCGGGCTATCAGATATCCATTATGATAACGGTAGCGGCCGTCCTGTATATGGTGGCCTTCGTTTCCGCTTATATGGGAAAAGTGCTCAAGAAAAGAAAAAATGAACTCAAAAAAGCAAATCTGGCGCTGGAACAAAAATCCGTGAAGCTTAAACAGGCTGAAAAGAAATTGCGTACGTCTTATGATGGATTGGAGAAGCGGGTTGAGGAAAGAACCGCCCAGTTGGCAAAAACAAACAAGGATCTGAGCCGGGAGGTTGCTGATCGCGCGCGTGCCGAAGTCGCGCTGAAGAAAAGTGAAGAGCGTTACCGTGCATTGTTTGAAGACAATCCAATTGAGACCTTCGTCGTAGATAAGGACGCACGCATCACCATGTACAACAGGGCCCAAAAAACATCAGACGAGACATTTCCCCGGCTTGGTGACGTGATGTACAGGGATTATGCCGCAGGCTATTCCATGGATATGCATCAGAGATTAGTGGAATGTATCGCTAAAAGAAAATCAAGGGATTTTCGAGATCAGAGGTGCAACGATAGATACTCGGACATCAGGATGTCCCCCGTGGAGGCGGGCGCTATTATTACGGTGATTGACCAGACCGAAAAAAGGAAACTGGAAAGCCAACTCCATCGCGCGCAGAAAATGGAGGCCATGGGACTTATGGCGGGAGGCATTGCCCATGATCTGAACAACATCCTATCGGGGATTGTAAGTTATCCTGAGTTGATCTTGCTGGATTTGGCGGAAAATAGCCCACTCAAAAAACCCATAGAGACCATCCAGGAAGCAGGGCTAAGGGCTGCCGAAGTGGTAGCCGATCTACTGACCATAACCAGAGGCGTCGCAAGCCGCAGAGAAGTTATAAATCTCAATGCCGCGGTAGAGGAATATCTGGATTCAGTTGAACATAGTAGACTTTTAAGAAACCAGCGAAGCACCACCTTCAAAATCCAACTTGACACCGATGTATTGAACATAAAGGGTTCCGAAACCCACATAAAAAAAGTTTTGATGAATCTCGCTGGGAACGCGTCCGAGGCCATTGCAGGTGCGGGCACTGTCACCATAACCACCACGAACCGGTACCTTGACAAACCCTTGAAAGGATATGAAGAAGTAAACATGGGCGAATATGCGCTGCTGAGTGTTTCAGATGATGGGATTGGCATCGACCCGGAAGATCTGGAAAGAATTTTCGAACCGTTTTACACCAAGAAAGTAATGGGTAAAACCGGTACAGGTTTGGGGCTGGCCGTTGTATGGAATACCGTTCAGGATCATAATGGGTACATAAACGTAACGAGCAGCAAGAAAGGGACACTGTTCGAACTCTATTTTCCCGTTACCAGAGAGGTGGTGATTTCAGGGAAGGAGGCGGTCCATCTGGAGGATTATCTTGGGAATGGTGAGAGGATACTGGTGGTAGATGACGAAGAAAGACAAAGAGAGATTGCATGTGGCCTGCTGATCAGATTGGGCTACCGTTCCGAAGCCGTCTCCGGAGGCAGGGAAGCCGTTGAATATGTAAAGGAACAACCCGTGGACCTTATTGTCCTGGATATGGTCATGCCCAGAGGAATAAATGGACGTGAAACCTATGAAGAGATCATAAAGATATGCCCGGGGCAGAAAGCGATCATAGCAAGCGGATTTGCCAAAACAAAGGAAGTGGAAAAAACACAAAGTCTGGGAGCTGGAAGGTACATAAAGAAGCCATACACTTTGCAGAACCTGGCTGCCGCCGCCAAGCAAGAACTGCAACAAAGAACAGGGGGGTAGAAAGTCAGGCCGAAGGTGCAGCAAACGGAATGACAAAAGGAATAGGCTTCTATTTCTGAAGTCCTGGCCCGCGGCCCGGAAAACAGCACCAGGCCGCAGGGAAAAGAGTCTGATGTTATCAAAGTTTAGGCGGTTTCCATACATTTGTGGCCTGCTCGAAGGCATGGCCCATTTGGAGTAGCTTCCCCTCCTCGAAAGGCCTGGCTACAATCTGAAGACCGATGGGCAGGCCCCCACTGCTGTATCCTGCCGGCACGGTGATGGCCGGATAGCCGACAACACTGATGGGATCGCAGTCCTTGATGAACGTGAGAAAGGTATTCACTTTTTTCCCATTCAGTTCGGTTTCCACATCCTCTCCGATTTTTGCAGCCGGAAGGGGTGTTGTGGGCAGGAGCAATGCATCGACGCCCCCCATGGCCTCTTCAAATCCCGAGATCATCTTATTGCGATCTTCTCGAACGGATTTGGCGTACGCATATCCCGGTACCGGTTTTGATTTGGGGGTTCCGATTTGACTCCCCAGTACACCGCTCACATCAGGCCCCATCTGATTCAGATATTCCCCGATAGTGGCTTTGGGATTAAAAGCCTTGAGATAGTTTTCAATGAGATAAACGCACTCTGCCAGAACGATATTAAACCCCGTCGGCGTTGCGATATCCATATGCTTCACTTCCACTTCTTTGACAACGCCGCCCAGTTTCACGATTTCTTTGATCGATTCATCGATCACGGATCGGGTATTCGCGTGAATCCCCTCGAAAAAATACTTTCTCGGCACGCCGAACCGTTTGCCCTTTAGTGATGGGCAACAATTAAAGTTCCCGGTATTTGTGAATTAGAAGCATGCTGGCCGCGTCATTCAGAAAATTGGTTGGGCTTAATAGGGGGCACCCTCAGACATTAATGTGGGAATAAGTGGTCTGTAAAATTATTTGTATTTCAATGGGTTATTCCAATCGAAGTCAGAATAATTTTGCATTCTGTTACGATTGATGATAGACTTCTTGACCTTGACAAAAAATCCTAGTTTTCGTTCAGACATTAAATAGGGAGTATCGCAATGGAAAAAGTTGAAACCAGTGAGATTACGCTAAGAATACCCCCTTCCATTGCTGTGGACATCAAAAATAGCGAAATTATAGAATTACTACTTCATAAGGCATTGGGAAAAAGGGATTTTTACGAAAGCAAAATTAGAGTTTTCGAGTCGAAGCATGGAACAAATTTCGCTTCTTTCAAAAAAAAATCAGAGAAAAGAGACGAATCGTTTCAGGAATGGGATGATTTGCTTCTTTGGGAGGGTTTTCT
>JABGPV010000354.1 GCA_018644785.1 Deltaproteobacteria bacterium
GGAGCCAAGAAAAAAAATTGAGTTTTTTTAATGGAGAGGTGTTTTTTCTCTTGACTAGCCCTTTAATGGATGACCCCGTGCTCTCAGGAACATTGCCCCGTTTAGAACCTCCTTAATCAATTGAATGCTGGATTTTTTTTTGGTTTGGATGTATCCTTTTTAAGTGAGAGGATTCCCCTTTAAGATATTGGTGTCAACCTGGTCCGATTTTGATATCGCGAGGCTGGATGTGAAAAAAGGAGCTGAATACTGGTTTGATATCGCTGAATATGATCTAGAGACGGCACGGGTCATGTTGCAGGGAAAACGGTTTTTGTACGTGGGATTTATGTGTCACCAGGTTATTGAAAAGGCCTTCTAAGGGTATTATGCCTCCAAATATGATGCTAACCCGCCCTTTACGCACAACTTAAGATACGTTGCTCAGAAAGGGGGGCTACTCGAAAAAATGGATGAAAACCAGAAGCGTTTTGTAGAATTGCTTGGCCCCCTGAATATTGAAGCGAGATATCCAACCTACAAAGAAAAAATTCTAAAATCTCTCACAGGGGAAAGGTGCAGGGATATTTTGATGAAGACAGAGGAATTGTTTTCATGGACAAAAGGAAGGTTTTAGAAATTGTAAAGGACTATGCGGAAGTGGTGAGGGAGAATTTTCCGGTTAGAAAAATCATACTCTATGGGTCCCATGCCAGGGAAACCGCTTTGGCAGACAGCGATATAGATGTGGCTGTTGTTCTGGATCGGGTGGAGGAGGATTATCTTTCAACCGGAGCCATGTTGTTTACGTTGAGCCGGGATATTGATTTGAGAATAGAACCTGTTCTGTTGGAAGCGGGGAAGGATATGAGCGGATTCCTGGAGGAGATTAACAAAACCGGCGAAATTGTATATAGTGCTGATGAAAATGAGAAAACTGCGGCAGGCGTGAAGGCAAACTGAACTGAGCTTTTCACTTCGGCCCTCCGAGCACCTTCGTTATACCGCCTCACATTACCTGCCCAATGTTAACCGAGTATTTTTCCTTGTTGCAACTGTTTTAAGTCTACACTGCCTCAAGTATTGAACATTCAATTCCCTTACATTTGAATTCCTCCGCCGTTTTCCCGGTAAAAAACCGGGTTTTTTGCCATGAAAACGGTTTTCTTTTTGAACATCCGTTCCCCATAGCCGTAACACAAGGCATGGACGTTCCTTTTGCGAAATGGGGACGATGTAACGTACGACCCAGAAGGAAGGAGGAAAAGCCATGCCGGCTCAATTACAGGAAGCACTCAAGCACGCGGTTGGGGATCAAACATTTCCCAAAGGGGAAAAGGCTGCGAAGGAAGATACGTTCTTTTCCATGGACGATCTCGTGCCGGTGAAAAAGGACGCGGCAAAGCGGAGCCTGAAGCGGGTTCTTTCAGAGATGGAAGAACTGATCCGCGAAAAGAAATGGGAAGACGCGGTGGCACTCTTTTATCCCGTGGAGGAGAAGCAGCCTGAGCTATCGGCCAACGGCATGGAAATTCCGGTGCGGGCCAAGACGGCTTTTGCCCTGGGGCAGTTGCAGCGCTTTGACCATGCCATCGCCGAACTGACCTTGTGCATCAAAGGGGAACCTGACAATTTTTACCATCACAGTTCCCTCGCATATACGGCTTATAACTCTCTTTTTGCGGCCCAGAACCGGGATGTTTTCCTGAGCGGAAAGGTCCGGTCCGAGCGTGTGGAACTGGCGCACCGGCATTTCAGGAGGGCCCAGGTGTTGCGGCCCACCGGGGTTACCAACTTTTACCGGGAAGGGATGCTGTATCAGAAGATTGAGGGAAAATCCGTAAAGGCCCTGCCGCTCTTTCAAACGGCGGTAGCCTGCTGGGACAATCTCTCCAGGGAGGAACGAAAGGCCAGGCACCAGGAACGGAAGAACTTCGTCAAAGCCCTTTACCGGCTTTCTGGCGTTCTCCTGGAGCGAGGGGATTCGAGCGGCGCATTAAAAAACATAACCCGGGTTCTGTCTGAAGATGAAAAAAGCGGATATCTCTCCCTGGTGTTCAAGTATTTCGCCCTGGGAAAAATCCACTTTCACCTGAACCGGTTTGACAAAGCCAGGGATGCGCTCCTGTTCGCACTTCAGAGCGGAACCGGGGGCAACCACGATTTTGTGCATGAACTGCTCTCCCGCACCTATCTGGCCATGGGGAATCCCCAGCGCGCACTGGAAGTGATCCTCAAAATCCCTGAAAGGCGGCGCAGGCCTTACTGCCGGTGGACTGAGGCGGATGTGTTGTGCGCCCTGAAACGGTATGGCCAGGCCAGGGCCGCTCTGCTCAAGAGCGGCGAACGGGATACCCGGTCCCGGCATAAGAGCCTCATTCGTCTGGTGAAGATCGCCTATGTGGAAAATCATCTTGAACAGGCCATGGCACATGCCGCCGATGCGGATCGGTTTTTTCAGGAAAAATGGGGCAACCGATTTCTGGAAGGAATCTTCTGGCAGGGGGTGTGCGCCTATCGGCTGGGAAGAAAAGGGGCGGCACTGGTGCTGGCACGGGAGTTAAAAGCGCTCAAACCCGATTTTCCCAAACTGAATGTATTGCTGGAGAAGCTTGAAGGGTAATCATTACGGGGAGGCATTTTTTATGAGGAAGGGGGTCAAATCTTTGATTGACCTTTCTTCATAAAGACTCGTATATTTTCCCATATTTTTTTATGGCTGCTTAGCCTTCTTTTCAACCTGCCGATGGCATTGCCACGGAGCTGTAATGGCTCAGATTAAATTCCGCGTCTATAATTTCCAGACGATCGTTGCGAACAGATCGCAAAGGATAGATGGAAGATCACGCGCTTCATTTTCGACACCTCATGTTGAATATTTCGAACACGTCCATTAGAGCGCCATGAGCCCTGAACAATCCTCTCTGGCGGGAAAGACATCCTGCCCGATCCTGCCACGGGTCATGACATGATACCATGCATCTGGGAATTCTATCCTGAGTGGTCTCGACATGATTTGAACGTCGATCAGATCAACACAGATAAGTCAATCAAAGACTTGACCCCATGCACATGCATTTGCAACACAAAAATGAATGTGGTAGGATGCTCAACATTAAAGAGAACGTGTGATTCAGGGTGAAATGTTCCCTGTCAATGGCAGATCCTTATCTCAAGGTCATCTCCAATGGAACATCGTCATATCAACATAAAAGATAACGAATGGGGTGTGGCTATTGTACACTCCATTTGGGAACAGTGGGAGAAACTCCTTGAAGCAGCAGCAAACATTCAGGGACTTTTTCCCGGAAGTGTTATGATTGGCGGCAGTGCTGCTGCGATACATCTCCACCATCGTTATTCTTTTGATGCGGATCATATTCCGTCAAACCTGAAAGAGAATTTGGAGGAATTTCAAAGATAATGCGCCATATACCCATTGGGAGACCTTTACTTGAATCACTGGTAAGAGAGAGAAGGCAGGTTTAAAGAAAATGACCACGCTTGTTACAGGGGCAGCGGGTTTTGTGGGTTCCGCAGTCGCCCGGCGTTTGCTTGATGATGGCCACGATGTCAGGGCGTTGGTACGTCCAACCAGCGATCTTCGCAATCTGGAGAACATTCCCGTTGAAGTGGTGCACGGCGATTTGACGGATCCCCTTTCGGTGAAAAGGGCGGTGGACGGGTGTGAGTTTCTTTTCCATGTGGCGGCGGACTATCGGTTGTGGGTCCCGGACCCGGAAGCCATGTACCGGAACAATGTCCAAGGGACCCGTAATGTGATGTTTGAGGCCCTGCGCAGCGGAATCCGACGGGTTGTTTACACCAGCAGCGTGGCCACCCTGGCCCCTTCTTTCAACGGGAACAGCTGTAACGAGGCGTCCTGCGGCTGTTTGGAAGACATGATCGGTCACTACAAACGGTCAAAATTTCTGGCTGAGGTCCTGGTGCAGCGGCTGGTTCAGGAGTGTGATCTTCCGGCGGTCATCGTCAGCCCTTCCACCCCGGTGGGACCCCGTGACATCAAGCCCACCGCCACGGGACGTATTATTCTGGATGCCATCAGAGGGCGTATCCCGGCCTACGTGGACACGGGGCTCAATATTGTTCACGTCCATGACGTGGCTGAGGGGCACAGACTGGCCTTTGAGCGGGGAAAAATTGGTGAGCGTTATATCCTGGGCGGCAAGAACATGAGCCTCATTGAGATTTTAAATGAGCTGGCAGCTATTGCCGGACATACGCCGCCCCGGTTTCGCATGCCCCATTCAGCGGCTGCCGTTGTGGCCTGCATTTCTGAGGCCTGTTCAAAGATTTCCGGCGGAGGAGAACCGCGCGTGACACGCGACGGTGTGAAAATGGCCAGAAAGCATATGTTTTTTACTTCCAAAAAGGCCAGACAGGACCTTGGTTACCATCCCCGCCCTGTGAAAGAAGGTTTGTCGGATGCGGTAACCTGGTTTCGGCGGAACGGATACTGCGAGTGAGACCTTGGTCTCAGTAGGAGGATTTCATGCCCGAGGGGGAGCGCGGGGAACCGGATCAGAAAGAGCTGAAAGCATTGGCCATGGGCCTTATCGACGAACAGAGTACCGTGACCCTGGCGACCTGTAGAGAGAATGTTGCCTGGGCCGCGCCGGTTTACTATGTTTTTCTCAAATCCGCCTTCTATTTTTTTTCGGATCCTGCATCGCGGCACATCGTCGAAGCCCTGGAAAGCGGTCAGGCTTCCGGAGCGATCCATGGGTCTGCTTCAGGCTGGCAGGAGATTCGGGGCATTC
>JABGPV010000355.1 GCA_018644785.1 Deltaproteobacteria bacterium
GGAGAATAAAGAGACCGTAAAATAACCTGACAAAAAACAGCGGCGGCAGCTGTCAGTTGTGCAGTTCACCCAGATTTCCAATCTGGATAAAAAATGATCATCAGTGTCAGCCGGCGGACCGACATTCCCGCCTTTTATGCCAAGTGGTTCATGAACCGGATTCGGGAAGGCTACTGCACGGTCCCGAACCCCTTCAACCGGAAACAGGTATCGCGCATCTCCCTGAAGCCCCAAGACGTTGACGTCATCGTATTCTGGACCCGTTATCCGCGCCCGCTGCTGCCTTTTTTAGATGAACTGGATGAACGGGGATACCGCTATTACTTTCTATACACGCTCATGAACAACCCCCGGGAACTGGATCCGAAATCACCGTCCCACAAAAGATCCCTGAACACTTTTCGCGTCCTTTCCAACCGCATCGGCAGGGAAAAAATCATCTGGCGTTACGACCCCATCGTTTTTACCCGAATCAGCGATTGGAACTTTCACAGGGAAACCCATCAGCGCATTGCGGAAGAACTGAAAGGCCATACCAGCCGTTGTATCATCAGCATTGTGGATATCTACCGAAAAGCTGCAAAAAGGCTCCAGTTGCTGGAAAGAAAGGGAATTCGCATCATGGAACCCCCCGGGGAAAAATTCGGTGAACTCATGAAAAACATATCTGATTCCGCGGCGTTGAATGGGATGGATATCCAGAGTTGCGCCGAAGCGCCTGACCCGGCATTGCATGGCATTCCCCCGGGGAAATGTATCGACGACGGGCTGATCCGCCATGTATTCGGACTTGATGTCACACACCGGAAAGATCCATCCCAGCGATCCGACTGCGGTTGTGTGGCAAGCCGGGATATCGGCATGTACGATACCTGCCTGTTCGGATGTGTCTACTGCTATGCCACCACCCGCTTTGATCGGGCCAGGGAGCGGCATCGAAACCACGACCCCGCCTCCCCTTCCATGACAGGCCGTTATGGGGAATTCAAGCAATGATCAAGACCCCTCCATATCGGTTTTTTCTCCCTCTCTTACTCCTTTTGGCGCTTTCATCAGCAGTTCCCTGTTCGGCGGCTGTGGCTGACGCCCAATTTAAACCGGTTACAGAGGCGCTGCTCAGGGACCTTAATCTGGACCGCCGTTTCCACAAATGCATCGCCGTGGCCGACGGGGATACCATCACCCTGGAGGACCTTGGAACGGTTCGATTCATCGGCGTCGACACCCCGGAAAAGAATCATCCCATGTTGCCCGTCCAGTTCATGTCGCAAGAGTCAAGCGACTTTATCAGGAAACTCTGCCTGGGAAAAAACATTCGTCTGGAGTATGATCCGTACGATGAAAACAAACGAGGCAATTATGGCCGCATATTGGCATACCCGTACCTGGAAAACGGCACGTTTGTTCAGAAGCAGCTTTTGATCAATGGTTATTCAACCGCTTACACCAAATACCCATTCGATGAACAAAGAAAAAATCAGTTCCTGACCTGGGAACAAAAAGCGAAACAGGAAAGGAGGGGACTTTGGAAGGACCGGGGAATGAACGAAGTCCTGTGGATACTCTCACAGAGACACCTCCTCATCCGGGTGGAAAAGGTTTCTGCCGGTAACTACAGGCTCCGGATTGGGAACTGGTCTTCAAGAATTTTCCAAGATGGTGAAATCAGCCTGAATCTGCTGCAGCTCTATGCAACGGCCCATGAGCTTGCACCAAGGGACCTCAGGAAACAACTGGCGCAGTACGGATATAGAGAAAAAGCAATCCCTGAACAGACCACGGATACAGTATCCGTCATGGGCATGGCCCACAAAAAATGGGGGATCATTTATGGAAACCATGTCAAACCGCGCGTGTCGGTGGCGCAACTTGATATGCAAATACAGGAATTAACCCGTTGGATAAACAATTTAGATGCCGAACTCCTGGGTGTTGTATTGCCGGTAAACGGCTACCATCCTGTTCCCGAGGAGCTGATTCGGACTGCCAACAAACCGGAAATCGCAAAAGCTTTCCTGAAAACGGAACAGATTAGAAAAGGCGCCGGGCGAAGAATTTCATGGGAATCGGCTGGAAAATTCATTGGAAAACGGGTGACCGTCCAGGGAACAATCGTTCGCGGTTACAACTCAGGAAAGGCTTGTTTCCTGAACTTCCACAGGAATTTCACCCGATATATGAGCCTCACCATTTTTGAAAACGCCCTGGGGAAGTTCCCATTCCAACCGGAGAAATACTATCTCAACAAAACGGTTCGGGTGAGGGGGAAAATCAAAATGTATAAAGGCAGACCCGAGATCATTGTGGAAAGCCCGAGACAGATCGAGGTTATCAAAATCCATTGATCTCATCATCGGAAAACGGAAAGAAAGAAAGGAGGTAAAGATGAAAACGTTAATGAACATCCTGGTTTTGCTGCTGTCGGGCATGGTGGTCGCGGGATGCGGCATGAAGGATCGCCGGGCCGACAAAATCCACAGCCAGTATCCCCAATGGGATCAGGCAACGGTGCAGGCGGTGGCTGCCAGAAAAGTGGCCGCAGGCATGACCAAACCAATGGTAACGGAAGCCCTGGGAAATCCCGACTCAATAAACCAGGAAGGGAACGAAGAAAAATGGTCCTATGGGATCAACAAGGAACGCGACATGGGGGCTATCGTAAGAAGGCAGGTATTCTGGGTCTATTTCAAGGGGGAAAAGGTGATCAAAACCGCAGGGGATTGGCGTAAGCTGGGATATACTTTCTATGGGTGGTAGGCAATTTTAGAACGCCCAGTTGAGACATCACGTTTCTGAATCCAAGGGGCATCAATATTGCCCCGCGGCTAAGGGAACTTCCAAAAAATAATCTACGTATCCTGCTTGCCCTTTTGCCCGTCTTCTACGTTGTGACAACAGGCACATAGCTCACTATGCACCTGCTATCACGCCTTGAATACGAACAAAAGTTCTGCACGATATGCGTATATTATTTTCTTCCAGTTCCCTAACTGGAATAAAAGAGACCTATGGCCAAACAGTGACCCACAAAACCCCACCTTTTAAAATACGGAACATCCGGCTGTTTATCGCCTTTCGGGTTTTCTTTAATTCCCGGTTTTACTATCCCGTCTTCACCATCCTATTCCTGGACTTTGGGCTGACACTGGAGCAGTTCGCGCTCCTTAACCTGGTATGGGCCCTGACCATCGTCCTTCTGGAAATCCCTTCCGGCGCCCTGGCGGACACCGTGGGCAGAAAAAACCTGCTGGTCTTTGCCGGCGTCTGTATGGTCCTGGAGATGGCGCTTCTCTGTTTTGCCCCTTTGGGAAATCCCCGGCTGCTATTTTACATCTTTTTTGCCAACCGGGTGTTGAGCGGCAGCGCCGAAGCGGCCGCCAGCGGCGCGGATGAAGCGTTGGCCTACGACTCCCTCAAACAGGAAGGCGACCCTGACGACTGGGGCAAGGTTCTGGTCAGGCAGATGGGGTTTCGTTCCATGGGGTTTGTTGTGGCCATGAGCCTGGGCGCTGCGGTCTATGACCCTGCCCTGATGGGACATCTGGCGGAGCGGGTGGGTCTGAACGTCTCCCTGAACCAGGATATAACCCTGAAATTTCCACTCTATCTGACTTTTGCCACAGCCATCCTGACCCTGTTCATTACCCTCGCCATGAAAAGAACCGAGCCTCATAATAACGGGGAAATATCGCTCGGACGAAAAAGCGGCGACTCTCTGGTAAACGCCATGAAACTGACCATTCAAGCCGGGAAATGGATACTCAAAACACCCTTTGCCCTGGTCATTATCGCCACAGGCATGATATTTGATCATATCATTCGGATGATGATCACCCTCAACAGCCAGTATTACAGGCTGATCGATCTACCGGAATCCATATTTGGTTTGATCGGGGCCGGGCTGGCCCTCCTGGGTCTTGTTATTCCGCGACTCGCCCTGAAGCTGGCTGAAAAGCACACCCCCGCATTCAACCTTGGTGTCCTGGCAGTGGTCACCCTGACGGGGTTTTGGGGACTCACGCTGTTTCTGCCGATCCTGGGGCTTGTGCCCATGGTTCTTCTTTCCAGTGTCATGTATTTCACCGGTTTTTTCGTGAGCCACTATCTCAACCGGATTACGGATTCCTCCCGGCGGGCCACCGTATTGAGCTTTAAGGGGTTGTTTTTTAACCTGGCTTATGGGTTCATTTGTTTGTTCTACGCCATCCTTTTGAGTATGCTTCGAACGCGTGTTTCGGAAACGGCACCCACAATCACGGGGAAGTCAATTGAAAATACCGTCTTTATTCAATCGGTTGAATGGTTTCCATGGTATTTTACATTAACCTTCTTTACCCTTCTGGTTTTTGCGGCATGGCAATTGAAGCATTCGAAGGAATATGGAAAGCGCGGGTAACGGGATATTTGCCGTCTATATTGAGCGGATAGAGAGACCGCAAATAAAACGGTTCGGTAGGAGGGAAAATCAAGATGTATAAAGGCAGACCGGAGATCGTTCTTGAAAGCCCGAAAAAAATCGAGGTTGTCAAAAAAATGACCTTACGGCCTTCGCGTCGAAGCCCTTATACACTCGAATTCAAGTTTATGTTTCGCTATGCGCCTAGACAGGCAGCAATATCATCCTCCGGTGTGCTGATGGGCTGGATGTTAAAGTTGTCCACAAGAACCTTCTGTACGTTAGGCGTCAAAAATGCCGGCATCGTCGGCCCAAGCCGAATATCGTTTAAGCCCAAATAAAAGAGTGTCAGGAGGATCGC
>JABGPV010000356.1 GCA_018644785.1 Deltaproteobacteria bacterium
ATAATCCACGGCGCCCAACTCAAACCCTTTGGTGATATCCTCCACTTTGGTATTTGCGGAAAGAAAAATTATCGGGGTATCTTTTGTACTCGGATCAGCCCTCAACCGTTTACAGACCGTATAACCATCCATACCGGGCATCATGATATCTAAGAGAATCAAATCCGGAGGCTGGTCGGAAAAGGCAACTTTCAAGGCCTCCTCTCCGTTTTCCACAGCCTCACATTCACCGATGCTCCGCATTATCTTTTGCAGAGTCATTCGGCTGACAAATTCATCGTCAACCACCAGGATTTTCATGGCCGATTCCTCCAAGCGTTACGGATAACCGCTACTGCCAGGCATACACCGCCTCAACACGATTTCCACTTCCGCTGTATTCAAGCTTTTTACACAGGCTTTGAAGAATTTGGATGCCTCGACCGCTGAACCGGGTTGGATCGAGGTCAGGGGAGCGGGACAGAGCATCTTCGTAGTCAAAGCCAGGACCGCTGTCCTCAAAAATGACCGTAAACCTACCGCCATTATCCAAAGGCGTATGTTCCATATTCACCTTGATCCAACCTTTTTCAAGAAAAGCCAGGGCTTTTTTCCGCTCCTGATAATACAAGGCAAATCCTTCCGGCTCATTTTTTAAGGAAGACGCCAATCCCAACACCCCATGATCGAGGCTGTTGTTCAGGAGTTCGGAGACCAGGGTGAGAAGATTAGATTTATGCTGCTCAAATTCGGGGTTGTCGATAACGAGCTGCAAAAGCATGGGCACGGGATCCGTAGTGCGCAAGACTTCCGCATTCAGCTCCATGACCATTTTCCACTTCATCAGTTTGCCGGAATCTACCGCCTGATCAGACGGGCCGGACACCACTGGATCTACCGGCAGAGGGTGGGATATTTCAATGATGGTAATATCGTCGCCCTGGGCTTTCCCGGAACCAAAGGTTTTTACCCTGTCAAGAATTCCATCAAACAGATGATCCGGATTTGCGTTTTCATGAGTGAAACATTCCTCAAGACGTTCCTCGCCGAACATTTCCCCCGCCACATTTTCAGCCTCCGTAATGCCGTCGGAGTAGATAAAAATTCGATCTCCCGGAAGGATATCCATCACCTCGATGGTTTTGTCGAAATCATCTTCTCCCACAATACCCATCGCCAGATGGGATGATACTGCCCGCCCCACAATGCCGGATTGATCTCGATAGACCAGGAGATCCGGCAGGCTCCCGTTCCATACGAACAACTTATTTCGTATGGTATCAACATGGATAACGCAGGCGCACAGGAACACGCCCACGGGAAGGATCATTTTCAGTTTCCGGTTTATCTCGTCGACAATATCCTCAATGGAAAAGCCTTTTTTAACCATGGATTTGAATGTTTCAGCAACCGGTATGGCGCCAAGAGCCGCCTTCAAGCCGTGGCCCGTAAAATCCCCCAGCATCACAAACTGGCCCCTTGACAGATCTTGTTCCACCAGCAGCAGATCTCCATTAAAAACAGACATGGGAGAAAGGAGATATTTGATGTTTACCGCATCCAAAAAGCCGGGGTTGATGATATTTGTGAAAATTTTCTGTGCAAACTCCTGTTCCTGATTGAGCTCCTCGTTACGATAGGCCAGCTTTTCAATGGTCAGTCTCAGTTCTTCGGAGCGTTTTTCCACCAGTTCTTCGAGGTGCTCGCGGTGTTCATTCAGTTCGCGGATATTATTATATGACCGGATGCTGGTCACCACCGATGAAAAAAGCTTGCTTGCCGTGAGTTCGGTTTTGGTTTTATAGTCATTGACGTCATAGTCGACAATAACGGATTCCTCGGGAAATCGGCCGGCCTGACCGGTGCGGAGAATCACCCGCACCTGCTGGTTTTTCATCTCCTCCCGAATGTGTTTGACCACCCGAAGGCCCGCATCATCGGTTTCCATGACCACATCCAGGAGCACCAACACAATATCCGAATGTTCTTCCAACATCCGCACGGTCTCTTTTCCGGAATGGGCGCTGAGGAAATCCAGGGTCTTACCTTCGAGGGAAAAGTCCTCCAGGGCGATCTTGGTGGCCGCATGTACACCCGGCTCATCATCCGCGATAAGGATCTTCCATTTTTCTCCCTCTGCAACGATTTCTTCTTCTTCCGCAAAAAAAATCTCATCGGAATTATTCATGATTCCATTCTCCCTTAGTATGGCATCAGTTGTCAGTTATCAGTTATCAGTAACAGCATATTGATATTCATTTATCTTCTTCAGGGATTTGCTGAGTCCCGGGAGCATCGCCGAGAGTTCTTTTGTTTCCTGAATCCCTCAGTGCGGAAAACTGAAAACTGACAACTGCCCCCTACAAGTTCATCTTTGGGTTGCGGGTGTTACCCGCGTTAGAGCAACCCCTGTTCTTCCATCTTGAGAAGATCCTGCTCAACATCTTCAAATATCAGGTCAATCGCATAAGATGACAGTTCTAACCTTTTCAAACACCTCATAAAGAGTTCCCTGTCTCGAACAGGTGCGTCACGGTACCCAATGCGTTTCTGTTGGCAAACGTAATCGGCGACATACAATGTTAAACCGGGTCTTACGAACTCCCGGGCAATAGAATCAGGATTATGATGGTACTTAATCACCTGGACTAACTCTTGTGGAAGATTCCAACCATCAGTTATCGCCTCACCGACCTCAGTATGATCAAATCCGAGCACCTTTTTTTCTATTGTTGTCTGATTTTTTTTCTCGGTCTTTCCCCCGCTTAGAATGAGCCTGAAGTCGTCTGGACAAAACTGGTCTAATGCTATAATGCCTATGTCATGCAGCAGACCTGCGACATATATGTTGTCTCCCTTTCTCCCGAATTCTCTTCTGTAAATCATTTTTCCCAACAGGGCAACGGCAACGGAATGCTTCCACAGCAAATTTCTCGAGTACCCCTCCATGTCCGTATCACCGGCGAAAACTTCACAGACCTTTTGACTCAATGCCAACTCCTTAAGTGCGTCATATCCTACCCAAATTACGGCCTTCTGTATCTCACTAATTTTAGTTCGAGGAGAATAGTAAACGGAATTTGCCAACTTGAGTAGTTTGCCTGTCAGCGGAGGGTCAATTTGAATGACCGCTTTCAAGTCCTTTGCACTTGATTCGGGGTCATTAATGATTCTGGTAATACCCGATACAATATTTTGAATTGAAGACATCTGGGATTTATTGACCATTTTCACAAGCTTCTCAAGTCTTGCATATTTTGCTTCTTTCTGATCCATTCTACTCCACCTCCAGGTTATTCATGGAAAGGCTTCTTTGTTTAACGTATGTCGTCGCGTTTCGCGCTGAAGCGCTCTAGCGGCGTGGTAAAATCTTCAATCATCAATCTCATGGGTCCACTTCTCTACTATGGCCAGGAGTTCTTTTCTCTTTACGGGCTTGGGGATATAGTCGTCCATCCCTGCTTTGAGGCATCTCTCTCTGTAGCCCTTTACAGCGTGTGCCGTCATGGCGATTATGGGAACCCTTTGGATGGTTGATGGTTCCGGGTTTCGGGTTTCAATCTTCCTTATCTCCTGTGTGGCAGCATAGCCATCCATTATGGGCATCTGTATATCCATAAAGATAAGGTTGTAGCTTTTCCGCTTATATGCCTTGACTGCCTGGCTGCCGTCCTCAGCAAGATCAACCTGATACCCGGCTCTGCTTAGATGCCTCATGACCACCTGCTGGTTGGTGGGGTAGTCCTCGACGAGAAGTATCCGTATCTCTTTCCGGTAATCCTCTGCTACACTATATCCGGTAACAAGATCCGGCGTTGCAGGAATTTGTTCATTCTCTTCCCGCTTACCAAAAAGTGCGGTAAACCAAAAAGTGCTTCCTTTGCCCTCTTCGCTCTCGAAACCGATTTCTCCCCCCATCATTTCCGCTAATTGTTTTGATATGGTGGTTCCGAGCCCGGTCCCCCCATATTTTCGGGTGGTTGATCCGTCCGCCTGGGTAAAACCCTCAAAGATTGTTGCTTGTCTATCCTCGGGTATGCCTATACCTGTGTCCTTTATTGAAAAACGGATCTTGACGCGGTCTTCAAGTTCTTCGACTAATTCCCCTTTGAAGTACAGCTCTCCCTTGTGGGTAAACTTCAAGGCGTTGCCCATAAGATTAACCATTATCTGTCTGAGTCGTGCAGGGTCACCGATTAGACGGGGTGGGACATTGGGCGACAGGAAAGAAATGTAATTCAGCCCCTTCTGCTCCGCCCTATGGGCAAAACTGTTAGCCACATCCTCAACCGTAACCCTCAAATCAAAGGGAATATTCTCAATGTCGAATTTTCCGGCCTCTATTTTGGAAAAATCAAGTATCTCATTGATTACATCCTGAAGGGCGCCGGCTTCAGCATTGATGGTTTGAAAGATATTCTTCTGATTATCATCGAGCTCGGTATCCAAGGCTAACTCCGCCATGCCTATAATCCCGTTAAGAGGCGTCCTTATCTCATGGCTCATGTTGGCAAGAAATTGGCTTTTAGCCTTAGTGGCCTCCTCGGCCGACCTCTTTTTTTCCAGAATCGCGCGCTCTAATTCTTTTCTTTCCGTAACATCACGGATAACACCCCTGAACCCGATGGGCTGACCTCCCGAACCGGTTATCAGGGAAATAGAAGTTTCCAGAGAGCCTGTTGTACCATCTTTCTTGACTATTTCCCAATCAAGCCTTTTCGTGGGTATTCCCGTTTCATAAACTTTATTGTATTCTCGATACAGCTCACTTTCGTCA
>JABGPV010000357.1 GCA_018644785.1 Deltaproteobacteria bacterium
GTAATGAGGGTTTCACCAATGAACTGCAACAGCTCAGGCGATTCTACAGCCGTCAGCCTGATTTTACCTGATCCGGGAAACTGAATATCTCCTCCATCATAATCTTTGATTATCATCGGCTTTACATCAGCGCCTGACTCCGATGGGGAAGTATCGAGATGGGAACAAAATGTAATGGCGGGCCCGACAACACCTGTCGAAGCCGGCAGCGAAGCGTAACCATAGCAATGGGCATCGAGTTCAACATCCGTCAACCCCAGCTCAATGAGTTCTTCCTTCAGCAGCCGGCCCAAAACCCATTGCCCTTCCGAAGAGGGATGCATTTTGGATGCGGAATCGGATTGCGTGTTGATCCGCACGTATCTGAGAAAACGTTCCCTTGCCTGCTTCCTCAAGAAATTACTGATTTCTTCATTCATTTTCTATTATTGAGATAGGCAATGTTCTCAAGGTAACCATCAATGACTTTCCCAGAATCCAAGTTGAAAAGTTCCGCATAAGCCTTGAGAAAATTCTTTAGATAAAATGTCCGTGGCAGGGATGCCACATCATCGCTTTCTATGGCCGTCAATATTTTTAAGCTGATCCGGGTCACTTCAAAGATCTCATCAACCGCTATGCCCACATGTTTTCGAAGCCTTTCCAGGTCCTTACCGGAAATCAGGTTTTTTGATAAGATCTCCCGTGAAATCTCGGTAAAATCTTTTTTTTCGATTCGATTCTTGACCCTTGCAAATAACGACTTTTGGCCTCCCGTTTTCTTAAGGGAAAACAGTGGGATGGGACCCTTTGATTTAGGCTTTCCCTTTTCCGGTAACGACGCGTCGATAACACCGGCATCGGTCAGTTCTTTGTCGTAGACAACCCTTTGGCTTTTATCAATTAAAGTGGAAAAAGCCTCTTCTATCCTGTGCAGAATAGCGTTTCGTTCTTCATCGCTGAAAAAGGAATCGGAAATCATTGAATCTTCTTCATAGATGGAAAGCGCATTCCGATAGGCCTGCCTGATTTCAAAGGGCGAAGCATTGACAGGGATTTCCAACAGTTCGTAATAATTGAGATCCTCAAATCTCTCCATATTTCCCAATGGCGCTTGACTTTTTTCCGGGTTTTTGCAGCATCATCTCTGCCGTGTGTTTCAGGTCGGTTGAAGTCGGTGTATAGGGGTATTTATTCACAAATATGGTTTTGGCAAGCACAGAGTTATGCACCCGCTCATCATGGGTAACATTGCCTAAGAATTGGAAACCCGCATAGAAATGCCGGTTACAGACTTTTTCAATCTTATTGCCGAGCGTCTCATCAATATGTTTTCGATACTGGTTCAAAACGAGCTTGAAGGTGAGCTTGTTTAATTCCTTTTCAAGCAATTTCCCCCGGTCAGGGTCTTTCGTCATCACCCGGTCAACAATGTCCAGGGGGGATCTGACCAGGCCCGTTTCGGATTCCCCGGCAAGTTCCTTGACAACATTGCTGAAGGCATAATGTTTCAGGATCTGCTTCACCCTTCTCAGATAGATCGCTTTGATAAACTGAACGGTATTTTGTATGGAAGTGGGCTCCGGTGTGAAAACGAAAATACCTTCATGGGCCGATAGAAAAAAATCGAGCACATTATATGTGGAACCGGCACCCAGATCTATGAATACGGTATCGAATGGCAGTCTATGGATGGCATTAATGATTTTCACTTTTTGGGCATAGAAAAGGTTCCCGATCTCCAGGGAACAGTCCACCGAACTGATGAGATGAAGGTTGGGTATTTCAGTGGGAACGGCGACCGCTGAAAGGTCACTGACAGATTTGTTCAGATAGCTGTTAAGCCCTTTTTTTACCTGACGGAATCCCAGGAGAGAATGGAGGTTGGAACCCCCCAGATCCAGATCGACCAGGACCGTATTATGCCCTTGCCTGGCGAACAGGGCGCCAAGATTGGCCGTCAGAAAGCTCTTGCCGCTTCCACCTTTCCCCCCGCCGATAGCATAAATCTGAGTCATAATCGTCATTCGCACGGTCTTTTGTCAATCTAAAATCGTAAATGGGCTATGATTTCACGGAATTACCGCGCATGTCAAGTAAAAGATGGAAAAATAAGAACATCAATGGATAAAACCCGATTAATCTTTCATTTTAGACCCTTGCATAAAACCCAGGGTTTTCAGCTCATCATCGTAGTGCGGGATCATGTGTTCCCAGGAGAAACGTTTCATTTCAAAAGAAAGTTTTTCAATTTTTCTTTCCGAACCGGAAGTTCCGGAAAGCACACGGGCCAGTTTCTCAACCAATTCCTCCTGATTTTTGTAGAGAAAATCCTTGTGAGAGGATTCGGGAATAATCTCGGGATAGGATAGCCGTTGGGGCAGTAACGGGATACATCCGGCACTGATTGCTTCCACCATTGAAATACCGAAATTTTCCTGCCAGGCGGTACTGACAACCACTGCTCCTTCTTTCAACCACGCTTCATAGGCGAGTCTTGATGGCTCATAGCCATAGCGAACAATCCTTTTTCCATATCTTTTTCGGGCGGCAGTGAAGTCTTTCGGGCAGTTTTGAAAATTCTCTCCCAAGAGGGCCAATCGGAAATCGACGCCCCGCTTTATCATCTCGTCTAAAGCCAGAAAAAAGTCTTTGGGATTCTTGTCAAACTCCCAACGGTGATTCCAAATAATCAAAGGCGGCTTCGATCGAACCGGGACCACGCCATTGTTTGAGTTTTCGATACCACATCCGGGGTGAATCACCCCGGCCCGGGAACGGATTTCATCCACCACCCAGGTCGGCCTGAAATCGGGCATCATTTTCAAAAACCCAGGCAACTTTGAAAAAAAGGCATCAAAGTGGGTTTGCGAGTTAAACAGGACACGCTTCGCAGCAAGCGCCGTGGTCATGTCAGTGAATCCAAAATGGACATCCATGGCCTCCCCGGGCGCCAGGGGATAAGTAATCTGGCTTTCATGGAAATAGACCAGGGTCGGAGGGCAACTTGTTCCCGCAAGAGCTCGAAAATCAGAGAGGCTCAGGAGGTCGCTGGTAATCAGACCATCATAATCTTCCAGTGGGGGACTATTTTTCAGAAAATAGAGCGCCGCCCCCCGCATGCGCCACTTCCAGAAACGGGCGGGCAAAGTCACCAGATCAATCTGATAACGCGAATGTTGCGACAACCCTTCCGCAAAATACCGATGAGACCCGCCAAAAAAGGGCTCCAGAAAAAGAAATTTCACGTTATATCTTTCCTCCTGATAACGGTTGTGATAATTTCACCAACCGTTTCAAACAACGAAATTTTTCTAAAATTGATTATTGAAACCAATACAACAAGCCAAACCAATTCACAATGGAAACCTGGAGACTCCTTGATACGCCGCCCATGACGGCAGCCGAAAACATGGCGCTTGACGAAACCCTGCTGGAGCTGAAAGACCATGGGCATACCCCCAATACCATCCGCTTCCTTCAGTTTTCTCCCAGGAGTGTTCTGGTGGGGTATCATCAATCTGTGGCGGAGGAGATACGAAAAGGATACTGTCAGAAAGAGGGCATCGAGATTAACCGGAGAACCACGGGCGGCGGCGCCATTTTTTTTGATGAAAATCAGCTGGGCTGGGAAATCATCTGCGATAAATCGTTTTTTAACGTGAGCATTCCCACAACGCACCTGTTCAAAACCCTTTGTAAGCCTATATTAACAGCGCTCTTAATGTTTGGTATTGAAGCCGATTTCCGCCCTCGTAACGACATCGAAATTGATGGGCGTAAAATTTCCGGCACAGGGGGAACGGACTCAAAAAATGCTTTTCTTTTTCAAGGCACCATGCTGGTGGACTTTGACGTTGATACCATGCTGCGGGCCCTGCGCATTCCTGTGGAAAAACTCAAGGCCAAGGAGATTGATTCGGTCAAGGACCGCGTGACCTGTTTAAACTGGGAACTGGGGCATACCCCATCTCTTTCGGATATCAAGTCCGCCATAAAACATGGATTTGAAACGGGCCTGGACATACGTCTTTCGCCCGGAAACATGACCCCCGAAGAGCACCTTCTGTTCAAAGAAAAGCTACCCTACTATCAATCCAGCCAGTGGATAAATTCCGTCAACCCCAGGTTTCAAAAACGAGATTCGGTCAATTCGGCTTACAAGGCCGAAGCAGGCATGATTCGCTTTACCCTCGTGGTCAATTTACCCCAGAGAAGGCTTAAAGATATCTACATCACAGGGGATTTCTTATCGTTTCCATCCCGTGCCCTTTTTGACCTGGAAGCGGCACTGCGAGGTGCACCTTTGGATCGAAAACTACTGCGCGGTATTATCCGCTCGTTTTTTGACGAGAAAAAAATCGTGATTCCGGGTATGGATTTCCATGATTTTGTAGTTCCACTGGATCAGGCCCTTGAAAAAATAAAAATAACGAAGTTCGGCCTTAGCCTGAAACACTGCAACCAGATTTCCGTGGCCAACGGATCCTTTGAAGCGGTAATCCGCAAAAACCCATCCGTACTCCTGCTCCCCTACTGCGCCAAACTCACAGGCTGCGATCTCCGCTACCATAAGGCATGCAGGATCTGTGGAGAAGATGGCTGCACCATCGGTCCGGCCTGGACCATGGGCCTGAAGGATCGCATGAAGGTGGTGAGCATCATCAGCTTTGAAGACCTGTGGGCAGAACTGCAAGAAATGAAAAAAAACGGTGTGAAAGCCTATATCGGCTGCTGCTGCCAGCCTTTTTTTGCAAAACACGTGGACGATTT
>JABGPV010000358.1 GCA_018644785.1 Deltaproteobacteria bacterium
CAAAATTTTCCTGCTTTTCGCTTATGCCCCAACCTATTCCAAAAATAATCAGTTGATTTTGTGGGGATATTAGGATAGAGTGGACATGGTATAAACATTGCAGGTTAGTGAAGGCGACCTTGTATCATTGATGGGCGCCATCAAGATTCTGGGATGTGGGAGGCTATAGGGACGCTTGAGGATCCTGTTGCGTTTATCCCTACCGCGGGGAAAGGATTATTGGGCAAAGCATGTTAAAATTTGATACCTTAAAATGTATTTACAGTTTTTTTGTTATTTTACTTCTACTGCTCTTTTGTGAAAGCGCATTGGCCGTATCCTTACGATATAAGTTGGCGATGCTGGGTTATAATGACAAAGAAATCGCTCGCATTATTTCTAAGAAACGGACCATCAGGAAAATAAATCACAACTATAAGATGGCGATGCTGGGTTATTCAACGGCAAAACCTTCCTCAACCTCTTTTTTAAAAGAAAAGCAGAAGAGAGTCTCCAGGAAGATTACTCTGGCGCCGCTTGTGCGCCACAAATCTCCTTCTATGGGGCCGCAGGACCTCAGTGTATATATGAAAAACGGTTTATTGGCTGAGGCAAGGCCTTATCTTATGATTATCAAAGATGCCGCCTCAAAAAATGAACTCGTTAAGAGCCTTATTCTGGCGGTGATCAAGGTGGAATCCGGTTTTGATTCGCAGGCGATTTCGCGAAAAGGAGCAATGGGTTTAATGCAGCTGATGCCCGGCACTGCCAGTGATCTTGGCGTGACAAATCCGCTTGATCCTGAACAAAACATATTTGGCGGCGCCAAATACCTCTCTGATTGCCTGAAAACCTTCAAGGATTTAAATCTGGCTTTAGCTGCGTACAATGCCGGTCCCGGCAGGGTTGCAAAGCTGAAAAGGGTCCCCATGATAGAAGAGACCCAGAAATATGTAAAAGATGTAATCTATTATAAAAAGCTGTATGATCATCTGTTAGTACAAACCGCGTTAAGTGGTTAAGTGCTTAATCCCGTATCCCGATCCCGTAAAACACCCCACCGGCGCCTGTTACCCACAGATCCCCACTAAAAGTTGATCACACTGCTCATCTGACCCGTGAAGCGCAATATTTTTCCCTCGGTAGGCAAAATTTTCCTGCACCATGAAAGAGCGCGTTCTACAATAACCTCGCTAAATCATTACAATTATCAGATAGAGATCGCCTGGCATGCAATCTGCATTGGTTGATACAAAAGACTCATCCAGATGGAAGTGTCTTTGGCTTCCCCACACGGAGGAGGTAACAAAACAGCCAAGGAGGACAACCGATGATTCAAATGATAATTGTAGCGGCTGGGGCGGTAATTTGCCTCTTCCTGACAGGGAACACGGTGGGTGAGATATCGGAAGTCGCCAACCTTAAAAGTTGTCTATTGGTTCTTGGCGGGACCATGATGTGCGCCTTTCTGACCTTTCCCGTTAAAACCTTCAGGGGGCTTGTCAAAAGCCTTGTGGGGGTTTTTCGAGACGAAGAAACAAATCACCAAGACCTTCTGTTTCAAATAGAAAGCCTTGCGCACGTCAGATGGATTTATGGAATCAAGGAATTGGAGGAAGATGGTAACAAAACGGACAATCCTTTCCTGCGCAGAGGCATTGAACTAATTGTCGATGACTACGATCGCTACGAAATCCGCAACATCATGGAGAAGGACTACGAGCTCTACTTTTCTAATAAAGCGTCCCATGTACACATATTGCGCACACTGGCAAAGTTCGCACCGGCGTTCGGCTTCATCGGTACAATCATTGGGCTTATCAGCGTCTTGAATAACATGGGGACCCCGGCGGAAATCGGAAAAGGAATGTCACTTGCCCTGCTCACGACCCTTTACGGTTCACTGATCTCAAATTTTCTCTTTCTCCCTTTGGCCAAAAAACTTTCGGAACATACAAAGGCCGAAATTACACAGCTCAACATCATCATGGAAGGGGTTATGGATATCTCCGATAAAAGGAACCCCAAGGCCATTTTCCATCGATTAAAGGGTTACCTGGGCGTGCATGATCTGACACGCGCGGATGGGCTTGCACGGTCGGTCCCCGGGGGAGTGCCCATACTCCGAACTTTCCTGAATAAATTAGCCATGAGAAAACAAAATGTTTAGGTTCAACCCGGAAGAATCAAAGAACCGGCTGGAGTTCTCAGAACAGAAGAGGACTCATCTGCAAACATTGCTCGCAGAAGAGTCGGCAGGAGAAGATACTTTTGTGTGGAGCCTGCTTGATCTCATGACGATCCTCCTGATTTTTTTTATCTTCATATATACCCAATCCGCAGGTCAGATAAATTCAATTTCACAGATGCGTTCCCCCATACAGGAACAAAAATCCGTGTTGCAAATCAGAGAGAAACCTCGGCAGAAACTGACGGCGAAGATACCCATCGAACGGCGACAGACCCTACCCTCAGTGAGCGTAAATGTTCCCGAGTCCATAGAAGAGAGAACTTCCGCTGCCGGTTCTATATCAGCACAAGCCTCACAACTGAGTGGAAAGCTTAAGACCGAAGGAATGGCTGAATCCATAGAACAGATAAGGGAAGACGCCTTAAAAGCTATGGATGAGAGTGAAGGTGAGGCCTTCTCTCTCCGGTGGAACCAACACCGCCTGATCTTTGTTCTCGGTGAGCGAGTCACATTTCCCACTGGCCAGGCGAAATTATTAGAGAGCTTTCAGGCAACCCTTCAAAAAATTGCATCCCTCATCGCCTCCAAAAAAGGGTATAGGGTTGTGATTTCCGGTCACACAGACAACACCCCCATTAAAACCGCCCAATTCCCTTCAAATTGGGAACTTTCAGCAGCCCGCGCCATCTCTGTTGCAAAATCACTAACGGAAAACGGGGTTGATCCAACCCGCGTTTCCATTCAGGGCAACGCGGAATACCTCCCCCTCTACAAAAACTCCACACCGGCAAATAAACGGGCCAATCGCCGCGTGGAGATAACATTGATCAAAGAAAAGTCGTAAACGTCATGGGAAAACCATTTTTTATCCCTCCTCAAACTTTTTTACTAAAGTTCTGGTCTAAAGTGCCGATAAGGGAATTGAAGGGCAATATTAGACAGGGAGTTTAAAGAAAGGAGGGATCGTTATGGAAACAGGAATTTCAGCTGTAGCGGGAGCAACAAACCTCAACGAACAGCAAGTAAGCTACAATAGCACTGTTGCTGCTCAGGCACAAATTGTAGAGGAGGACGCTAAAGCAAGGGAAGTGCGTACCGCGGAAGGAACCGGGGACAGCGCTAAGACAAAGGCGGGAACACAACCCCAACAACCCCAAACAACAACCAAAACCACTATCGAAAACAAGACTGATATTGTATTTACAAGGTATGATGCTGAGGGTAAGGAGATCAACAGAGTTCCACCGGAGTATAACGCAGAGGGGTAGGGATAGACGGGGGCATCCTCTCCCTATCGATTACTGAAATATGGCCGCACATGCGGATTTTTTGACCTGGACGGATTGGTGTGTCCTCACGAGGAACTCTGCCACTGCGGGACTGTTTCGCTAAGACTCTTGAAATTTCAGTGCAAGGGTTTTTGACAGTTCTCTGAATTCAGATTCGGCCCCAATACCAAAGATCTTCAGCGCATTTTCGTCAGCGGAACTAAAATTGATCCGGTTTTCATAATCTTCTGCCAGCAGATTTGCCAGATAAACGAGATGTGCTCCTTTATAATGGTCTTCGGGAGCTAGAAATGGCTGATAGTGACATTCGATTGGATATATGAGTCGTTCAGGGAATTTCCAATGCCTGCAAATCATGGCACCTATTTTGGCGTGACCCACGCCGATAATCAGTGCTTCGAGGAAATTTCCGGCGACTCCTATTCCTCTACAATGTGAACCAATCTTGTCAAGCAGATCAGGTGAAACATAAGGCATTTCAAAAACAAGCGCTTTTTCGCCTGACAAAATTTCATCTATCTCCCTTTTTCCGATACATTGTTCCATCCTGCAGTCCTTTTACAAAAAACTACGGTAATTACCCTGGCCGCCCCCCATCCTTAATAATAATCTCCACCCGTCTGTTTCTTTTCCTCCCTTCATTTGTATCGTTGGATGCCAGCGGGCGATATTTACCAAAACCGACGGCTGAGATCCTCTTGGGGGAAATTGCTTCCTGGGCCATTAAGAATTCGGTGACTCTTGCTGCACGTTCTACCGATAATTGCAAATTGGATCTGAATTTTATCCCCGAAACAGGCACATTGTCGGTATGGCCGGCGATGACGATCTCCCCCGTTGTCCCCTTCAGGACAGATGCAATCTTTTTCAAAAGAGGCAACATCTCTTGCCTGATTCGGGCCTCTCCTGAATCAAAGGCGGTCTCCCCCATCATGCGGATAACCACTTGATGCTCTCCGGGCTCTATCTCAATCAGATCCTTCAAGTTCTGGAACTTAGCCTCTATCGCTTCCTTCACCTCTTTGGCGATTTGCTTTTTTTGCTCTTTCCCTATCTCTTCCTTGTCCCGGGTCGCAAGCTTCTCCCTGTCAAAGGCCCTGGCAATGACCCTTGTCCCCTTCGGAGATTCAAATACGCGTTCTTTACGCTGAACGCCGAAGGCGTTAGCCATTGACCCGGCGACTTCTCTATATTTCTGGCGATCCATTTCCGAAAAAGAGAGCAAGAGAACAAAAAAGCAGAGGAGCAGGGACATCAGGTCCGCGAAGGTGACGATCCAGCTTGGGGC
>JABGPV010000359.1 GCA_018644785.1 Deltaproteobacteria bacterium
ATACCCAGAACCAGATGCCCAAGCCTAAAAGTCCCAGGCCGGCAACGGCCAGACCCATGACGGAACCTGAAAAATAGGAAATATTCAGGGCTTCGGGCTGCCCATACTTATTGGCGGCTTCCGCGGTTCGCGAGTTGCCCCGGGTGGCAGCTGTCATTCCCGAAAAGCCTGCCAGCATGGAGCACAAGGCGCCGGTAATGAAACAAATGGCGGTTTTCCAGGCGATGCCCCAACCCAGAAGAATAAAGACGATACCGATAAAAACGATTAAGACGGTATATTCCCTCTTTAAAAATGTCATGGCGCCGGTATGGATTTGCTCTTCCAAATCTGCCATGAGGGGATTGCCGTTCGGCTGTTTTTTGACATAGTTGTAAATCAGCCAGGCAATAATCAAACTCAGAATCCCAACAAAGGGAGCTAATGTTGTCAATCCCTGCATCACTTCTTCCTCCTTAAATTGTTAATCTCCGGCAATTGATATGGTTCATTGCCGCCTGGACCCCTTCCAAAACAAACAGTTGGGATGCCTCTACGGCCATCCCCATGATTTCTTCCGCGAGTTTCTTTTCGTCATCATAAAAACAACTTAAAACATAGTCTGCCACGGTCTCCCCATGGCGCGGCCTGCCGATGCCGATCTTGACCCGCGAAAATTCTGAACTACCCAAAAGGTGAATGATGGATGAAACACCTTTATGGCCACCCGCCCCCCCATCTCTGACGACCTTGATCTTTCCCAGCGGCATGTCCAGATCATCGTGTATGACCAGCAACTTGTCAATTTCCAGGTCGTAATGGTGGATACAGTCCCTGACCGATTCGCCACTCAAGTTCATGAAAGTCAGGGGGCAAAGAAGAACGATTTTGTTGCCCCGATATTCAACCAGGGCGTGCTTTGAGCGAAAATGAAGGTTACAGAGGGTTACCCCAAGTGATTTCCCCCACTGCTCAACAGCTTCAAGTCCAATGCTATGCCTGGTGTGTTCGTACTGTGCCCCGGGATTCCCAAGGCCCGCAATCAGGTACAAATTTCCCTTTTAAGGTTCACCCCCTTTCCCTTATTCTTTTGTTTCTTCGGCGGTTTCTTTCTCAGAACCGTCCGCTTCTTCAGTTTCTTCACCCTCTACACCTTCTTCAAGTTCTTCCTCGACTTCTTCCTCGGCTTCCATGTCAGCCAGTGCGGAGCCCTTGATGTTGACGACGGCAACGGTCAGGTGTGCCCCATCCGTGGTTTCGATGCCTTCCGGAAGCGCCAGATCCCCGATCCGAACCGTATCTCCCACATCGAGATCTGAAATGTCCACCTCCAGGAATTCGACCAGTTTGTCGGGAAAACAGACGATGGTCACCTCTCTTCGGATCTGCTGCAGAACACCGCCCCCCTCTGTGACGCCTATGGGCGTATTGAGCAGGTGGACAGGAATGGCCAATGTCAGTTTCCTGTCACTGGAGATTTCATAAAAGTCCGCATGCAGAAACGTGTTTTCCATGAGATCGAAGGTCAACTCCTTGATCATCACCTTTTTGGTTGTTTCACCCTGATCGGTTTGGATGATGAGGTCTAGAATAGCATTTTCACCTTTACCGGCCTTTTCAAGGTCTGAGAGATGGGCGTATTCAATGGTCAGCATAACGGGGTCGACGCCCGGGCCATAAAAAATGGCGGGAATCTGATTGTTCTGCCTTAATCTTCTGGCTGCACCTTTGCCTGTTTCAGTTCTGATGCGGGCAGAAAGGGTTAATTGATTCATTGGATCTTATTACCTCCGGCATTAATAAAATTTTTCACAAAGTATTGCAGCCCGTCATGACAGGCATGCGTTCCATGGCTACACGAACAGCGTGCTGACCGAGTTTGAATCATGAACTCTCTTGATGGTTTCTCCCAGGAGTTCAGCAATGGAAAGTTCGACTATTTTTGAGCACCGAGCGCCCGCCTCGCTCAGCGGGATGGTATTGGTGATCACCAGATTGTCAATGGGGGAGTCTTCGATTCTTTTTATGGCGGGCCCCGAGAGGATCGGATGGGTGCAACAGGCCAGTACGGTGGTGGCGCCCCTTTCCTTGAGCGCACCGGCGGCCTGGGTCAGGGTTCCCGCGGTGTCAACCATGTCGTCCAGAATGATGGCCGTTTTGCCCCCCACTTCGCCGATGATGTTCATGGCCTCGGCAACATTGGGTGTCACCCGCCGCTTATCGATGATGGCCAGTGAGGCCGAAAGCCGTTTGGCGAATGCCCGGGCCCGTTCAACCCCGCCGGCATCAGGGGAGACGATCACCAGGTCCCCTTGTGTGTTATTCTGGATGTATTTCAGCAGGATGGGCGCTGCAAAGATATTGTCAACGGGAATATTGAAATATCCCTGAATCTGGCCTGCATGGAGATCCATGGCCACCACCCGATGGGCCCCGGCCGTGGTAATAAGATCCGCTACCAGCTTGGCACTGATGGGCACCCGGGGTTTGACTTTGCGGTCCTGCCGACTGTAACCGTAATAGGGAATCACAGCCGTGATCCGTTCGGCGGAAGACCGTCTCATGGCATCCATGATGATGAGAAGCTGCATCAGGTTGTCGTTTACCGGGGTGGAAGTGGACTGTATGACAAAGACGTCACGTCCCCTGATATTTTCACCCAGTTCAACCCGGGTTTCGCCATCGCTGAATGTTTGGGCAAGGATTTTTCCGGGGCTGATACCGAGGTATTGACAGACCTCAAGGGTCAATGCAGGGTTGGAAGTCCCACCGAATAGTTTTATGTCATGGTCCAACGCTGGCTCCTCATGATCATTAACGAACGATCAGGTTCTTTAAAATGGCTGGGGCGGGAGGATTCGAACCTCCGAATGCGGGCACCAAAAACCCGTGTCTTACCACTTGACGACGCCCCATGAATTAATTCCGTCCACCACAAAAACCCGGCCCAAAGCTGCGGCGTCAAGAACTGATTTTGCATGGAGGGCCCGGGGTTTTGACTCAAAAATACCAAAAACGCTGGGGCCGCTCCCAGACATCAAAGCGCCGATGGCTCCGGCATCCGTCAAGGATTGCTTTATTTCCCTGATAATTGGGAACCTGGAAGCAGTAACCCGTTCCAGATCATTCTCCAACAGACGACAGACTTCCATCGGCATTTTTTCTAAATTTCTAATAATATCGTAACAGTCGTCAGTTGTCAACTCAAATTCCCGCCTGTCTTCTTTCAAAACCGCAAAAGAGGGTTGATCCAGGGCTTCGTAGACCTGTGCTGTTGAAACAGAAATATCAGGCATAACAATGATATATGACAATGACGGCCATTTTTGGATGGGTTCGAGTATTTCACCGATGCCGTGAGCGATGCAGGGGCTCCGCTTAAGAAAAAAGGGCACGTCAGCCCCCAGCTTCAGCGCCAATTCCGCCAGAAGCGCAGGCGAGAGCGGATGAGAGGCACAAAGGGTTTCGTTCAAGGCCATAAGCACGGCAGCCGCATCGCTGCTGCCCCCGCCAAGACCGGCGGCTACAGGAATCCTTTTGGTGAGGGCTATGGAAAGCCCCTTGCGCCAGCCGATCCGGGAAAAAAAGGATTGAGCCGCACGCCAGACCAGATTTTCGGCGTTTGCCGGTGCCGAATAGCCCCGGCAGGTCATGTCAATTCCAGGTTCCTCAATGAATTTCAGCTCCATGTGGTCAAAAAGGTCCACCGGGGCCATAATGGAAACCAGTTCATGATAGCCGTCAGGCCGCCGTCCGGTGATTTTCAGCCGAAGGTTTAGTTTGGCGGGGGCAAGGACGCTGAAGGATTGGTTAAAAGTAACGGTTGGCATGGTTTTTTCGCCAGAGGGTTTTAACTCTTTTCCTTCACATACCGCAGCCGAAGGTCCGTCAGGACATTTTCAATGAATTTTTCTTCATCACCGGTCAGGTTTCCGGCTGTTTTTTCCTTCAACATGGCAATGGTGTCAATGGCATGCTTGGCCAGTGGAAGATCTTTCTTCTTTTCGTTGGTCTGAGGATCGGGCAGTTCGCCCAGGTGGAACAGGGCTGTTGAGCTGAGGCTGAAAATGAGTGATGGAAAGTTTATTTCGGGCAGCGGTATCTGAGAAGATTCCTGGGAAGGCGTCTCTTTGGCTTCCTTTTTTTGTGTTTCCCCATCGGGATCGGCGGTTTTCGGTTTCCCGGTTTCATTTCCGGATTTATTCCCGGATTTATTCCCCTCTTTATTCAAGGCGCGCTTATCTTTAATCACGAACCCCTTTTCGTTTTCTTCCGGCATGTGTCATCTCCTTAGGAAATTTTAATCACCCAAAACTAAGGATGTTTTGTTATAGGTTGATCCTGCGCACAGAAATAATATCTTTTAAATTCTTGATTTTTTGAATGATATCATCGTTGATCATTTCACTGATGGAAAGAAAAATAACATTTTCCTTATGTTCCTTTTCTTCACCCACCTGCATCCGGTTGATGTTAATGCCACCTTGACCCAGGGTGGAGGCGATGGCGCCGATAACCCCGGGAACGTTTTCGTTATGGATTAACAGATTGTGTCCTTCGGGAATCGCTTCAAGGTAAAAATTATTGATCCGGAGAATTCGAGGCAGTTTTTTTCCGAAGATGGTGCCGGAGACAATATGCTCATCCTCCAACGTTCTGACGGTGAGTTTTGCAAGACTTGCAAAACCTTCACTTGTGCTGGTCTTGGATTCCACTACCTTGATGCCCCTGTCAGCAGCAATATAGGCAG
>JABGPV010000036.1 GCA_018644785.1 Deltaproteobacteria bacterium
CGGGGGGTGAGATGGGGCGTCTGGTTGTATTCCGTTGAGCAGGCCAGCAGGTTGTCAAAAACCGCGACGGTGGTGGTATCATACTCGTCAGCACCGCCGCAGACCATGGCATCCTGCATGCCGTATTTGATGGCTTCATAACCGTATCCGATGGATTGGCTGCTGGTGGTGCACGCCGTGGAAGAGGAGATCACACGGCCGGTAATTTCAAACATTTTGGTAATGTTGACCGCTGTGGTATGAACCATGCTCTTGAGGTAATCCACCGCGCCGATGGCGGAGAACTTCTCTTCCGAGCCGCTGAAAAAATGCTCATAGATCTGCCTCTGCACCGTTGGACTGCCATGGGTGGAGCCAAAAGCCACCCCAAGCCTGCCCGAAGATATGAACTCCTGCGCCAAACCGGCGGATTCAAGCGCCTCTTTCACCACCTGGCAGGCGTAGAATGCCACCGGCCCCATGGTTTTGCGATATTTCCTTTTAAAGCTGAAATCGATGGGATAACCGACGGTCCCGAATACCTGTGATTCCACGCGATCTGTCAGGAGATCGTCTCCTCGAATCTTTTTTACGCCTGATTTTCCATTGATGAGGCTATGGATCAGTTCATCTTTGGCATGTCCGATGGGCGTGATGGCGGATGCGGCGGTGACGACGACTCTTCTTTCCATGGGGGGGTCCTGTTCTTCGTTAAAAACCTATATCAACGTTCTTTTTTCGGCAAGAGATACCACATAATCGCATATCTGGTTGACGGTGCGAATCTCCATGGCGTCCTTTTTTTCCTGGCGGGTTAATTCCGAATCCAGCATTTTTTCAATTTCACCCAGAAGCTCAAGCGCATCAATGCTGTCAAAATCATGTTCTTCGGTGAGGTTGTCATCCAGCCCTGGGTTGACGATCTCAAATTCCGTTTCAAAAATTTGCAGTATGTTCTTTTTTATTTCATCTCGTGTCATTGAGAGAGCCTCGGTTTTTTTATTTCAACGCTCGGTCCTGAAAGCAAAAATGGTCAGTAGTTGACTGCTAATGGTATTGGATTGTACAAGAGATGTCAATGTGGAACGAAACGCTAATTATACCTTTGGAATCAATGAATTTTTTTGCCCAAAAAAGGCTCAAAGTGATACCATTGGAAAGGGTGTTGCAAGACATTTTCTGCCAGATGATCGGCATATTTTTGCGCTGTTTTTTCAATGGCTTTTCGCCTGTGGGCACGTGAATCACTTTCAATTTCAATGGGCTCACTGATTGAAACATGATAGCATCCCTTGCCGGTGCGCCAGGCAAAAAAGACATACAGGGGAACGTTTGAAAGAAGCGCAAGGAGATAAGGGGTTTCGGGAAGCGCCGCTTCGTATCCCAGAAAAGAGACCGGAACACTTCTCTGGTCCGGGCGCCAGAGCACATCGCCTGCCATGGATACCAAGCCGCCGCCTTTGAGCTGTTTAACGCCTTCCACGATATCGAATGGAGAGCCGCCTTCCTTGTCAACGGCAATCACCTTGATGCCTGCACCCGTGAAATCGTCCTTTTGGAAGCTTTCAATCTGCTCTTTCTGGTTTTTCCCCATATAGAGCAATAAATCGATTTTAGGCAGTTCCCGCTTCAAATGATGGGCGGCAGCTTCCCAGTTTCCCGCATGGGACATAATCATCACGCCCCCTGTTCGATTTTTTACGGCGCGTTCAAGATGTTCCAGACCTGAGGCGGAAAACGTGGTGTTGCCAAAAGTGCCTGTAATCATGGCCCTTTCTAAAAAAACATCCGTAAAATCATGAAATTGTCTCCAGGTACACCCAATATGATATGGCAGGCGCCGGTTTGGAAAAAGCGCTTTGTAGAAATTGATCCCTGTTCGGAGGCGATGGGGGCAAAAAACAAAATAGCCTGTGGAAACAAACCAGGCAAAAAGTTTGAAAAACCATGGCCCGAGTTTTACGGATCCGGCGATGAGTGTTTTATAAAACCATCCCTTCATGATTCAGATTCCGGCAAATTATAGGATTGTCCATGGATCTTCAAAATCCCAGGGGTTTTCGAATGTCATCCGGGATTTCAAACATCATTTCCATTTGTGGGTACACCACCGCAACCTGTTCGCTTCTTCCCCTGGCGCAAATCTGATGGTCTCCTTTCCGCCTGATTTCAAAATCCATGACGATCTTGATTCTGGCCTCCAGCACGGTGACCCTGCAAAGCAGTTCGTCGCGGTTCCGAAGGGCGATAATGTGTTTGGTCGAGGTTTTGATAATGGGAAAGAGATAATTTGTTTTTTCAAAATAGTCTTGAAGATCAATACCGCACTGGTCGAGCAGTGCAAACCTGGCCACATCGAAATATTTCATCAGATTTCCATGCCAGACAATATTCATGGGATCCAGATCGTGAAAGGGGACCGTTATCCCCACCTCGCAGCTTTTTCGATTTTCCATAGGGTTCAGGGTCATGGCTGGTTCCGGGTGATTTTAATCCTCGTCCCACGCGCTGCGCGGGGACGTAATCAACCTATTTTGCCTTACCATCCCATGTCAAGAATTTATTGACGGCATCCATGGTGTATTGATACAAAGTAAACGTTCACAGGGTGCAGTTGTCAGGGTGCAGAAAATTCGAATGTCATCCTTCCTGCTTCCTGCCCCCTGATAACTGCCCCCTGCACCCTATGAAAGGTGAAACCATGAAAATCAGCAACGTCACTGAAATGAGAAACCTGGACAGGACCGCCATTGAAACATATGGCATTAAAGAAGAACTGCTCATGGAAAATGCCGGTGATGCGGTCTATTTTGTTATTTTGAACGAATTCGGCATCAAGAGCAAACGCTTCGTTGTTTTTTGCGGAATGGGCAATAATGGCGGTGACGGTTTCGTCATTGCGAGAAAGCTTCATTCAAACGGAGGGCTTGTCAAGGTATTCATTCTGGGAGATCAGCAAAGGTACCGGGGGGCCGCAAAGCTGAACCTGGATATTTTGAAATCTCTGCCCGTTGAGATCCGTGAAGTTCGAGACGAACCCTCTGTTCATATGGATATCATGCACTCCCATGCTATGGTGGATGCGATTCTGGGGACCGGGCTTGAGCGGGAGGTGAAAGGCTTTTATCGGGACATCATCCACACCATTAACAAAAGCGGAAAAACCGTGTTCAGCGCGGATATTCCCTCCGGTGTTTCAGGGGATACGGGAGAAGTGATGGGGATCGCTGTAAAGGCGGATTACACGGTGACCTTCGGTCTTCCAAAGCTGGGCAATCTCATGTTTCCCGGCCATGATTTATGCGGTGATTTGGTTGTAACCCATATCTCCTTTCCGCCCGAATTGTACGATTCCAACGATCTGAGGGTCGGCATCACGCCGCACATCAGCCTTCCCGCAAGGGATGCCAATGCCCACAAGGGCAGCATGGGCCAGGTTCTGTTCATCTCCGGTGCTTCAGGCTATTTTGGCGCACCTTACTTTGCGGCGCTTTCTTTTCTGAAAGCCGGTGGCGGGTATTCACGCCTTGCAGCCCCTGAATCCATCACACCGTTTATCGCCAACAAAGGCAGCGAAATTGTTTTATTGCCTCAAAAACAGACTGAATCCGGGAGTATTGCCATTGAGAACAAGGATGTTCTGCTGGATCTGGCCAATAAGATGGACATGGTTGTGATGGGTCCCGGTTTATCTCTGGATGCGGAAACCCAAGGCTTGGTGAGAGCCCTCGTTAAAGAGCTGGAAGTCCCCCTTCTGCTGGATGGCGATGGGATTACCGCCATTTGCAGCGACCTTCAAATCTTAAAAGAGCGTAGGGCGGCAACCGTCCTGACGCCCCATTTGGGTGAAATGGCCGGGATTTCGGGGGTTGATGCTCAGAAAATTAACCATGACAGAATAGATATCCTGCAAGGAACTTCGGAAACGTTACAGGCGACGGTCGTATTGAAAGGTGCGCGCAGCCTGGTTGGATTGCCGGACTCCAGGGTTTTTATGAACATGTCGGGAAATTCGGGTATGGCCACGGCCGGTTCAGGGGATGTTTTAACCGGTGTCATTGCCGCCATGTTCGGGCTTGGCCTGGATCTTGAGGATGCGGTATTGAAAGGTGTGTTTCTTCATGGTTTTGCCGGGGATCTTGCAGCAAAAGCAAAAGGTGCGGACGGTATGACGGCCCAGGATATTCTTGAGCATTTACCCATGGCCCTCAAAATGGATAGAGAAGGGCTCAGTTGGGAACTCGCACAGCGTTACAAGGGGGCTAAAATCATTTAAAGACGAACATCGAACGTCCAACTTTGAACGTTCAACATCGAATGAAAAACAATCATCAATTTGAAATCAAGAAAAATACCCGCAATGTTTTACAGTTAATGGTTTCTGGTTAACGGTTGAATAAACCGTGAACCGGCAACTGATAACCGTGAACTGCTTCTCCGCGTGGTCTTTTTACCGCCATCTCTGTGGTTTTTTCGATACACTTGACACCTCTTTTTTCAATGCATCCCTGTAAATATATGCCAGATCAGGTAGTTTCAAGACAATACATTCGTGGCAAGGATTTTGCAACGGCCTTCCACAACAGTGCCCCGGTAAATTCAACATGGCCACTGTTTAAAAAGAGTGGTGTTTTTAGGTGTCATCCAGCTCCAAAAAACAGGGAAGCAGTGATGATACTTAAACTACGGCTTCTCGGGTGTGCGTGCATCTGTTCTTCCAAGATCTGAAAACCCTTAGGAGGGAAGATTAATCTGGAGGAAAATAACGGCATCCCGGGAAGCCTTTTTTAATTAAGAAAATGCCAACCTATCAGGAACGCACCTACAGACATAGCGTTCACGCCAAAGGCCTGAAATCCTTTCAAGTGGTTGTGGGTGAGACCGATCTGTGGATTTGTGCGGAATCGGATCTTAAAAAACAAGCCCATGATCTGGTTTTCATGTTTCGTCACCAGATTGAAACCTATATTGAATTTCATCCTGAATTTCTGACGTCACTTGTGCCGCTTTCAGATGACCCCTATGCATCCCCCATTGTCAGGGATATGATCCGTTCTGCCATAAAAGCCAACGTAGGCCCAATGGCGTCTGTGGCCGGGGCAATGGCGCAATGGGTGGGAGGGGCGCTCTTTGATTTGAGTGAGCAGGTGATTATTGAAAACGGGGGTGATATTTTCATGAGGGCCAGACGGCCCGTTACCGTTTCAATTTTTGCGGGGGCTTCTCCTTTGAGTGGGAAATTCGGACTGCGTATTCCCAAACGGCAGATGCCCCTTGGCATCTGTTCTTCTTCAGCAACGGTGGGTCATTCCTTAAGCCGTGGGATTACCGACGTGGTTTGCCTTCTTTCCAAATCAACCGCCCTGGCCGATGCCGCCGCCACTGCCCTGGGAAACCGGATCATAAAAAGCGCTGACCTTGAACATGCGGCCCATTGGGCGGAGCAGATCGGGGGTATTCTGGGGGGAGTCGTGATTGTAAAGGATGCCATGGCCACCTGGGGTGATGTCGAATTGGTGGAGATTTAAGAGAGAGTTGTCAGGGTGCAGTTGTCAGGGTGCAGAAAAATCAGCTTCAAATTACATCCTGCCCCCTGACAACTGCACCCTGCACCCTGTAAACTGTTTTCACAAATCATAAAGGGTTTCATCAACCCTTGGGGGTCGCTTTTTGCGAGCCTTGATGGATTTTTTTTCAAAGGAGAAGGGGTCGTCCCCTTCCAGGAGGTCCCCCATTTCGGATTCGATGGCCTCCGGGTCCTCGCCCCTTTCCATGCGGCTCAGGGCCTCTTCCATGCCATCCCCCAGATTGAGTCCGGTCATATCCGTTAACTTGCGCATGAGTTGGGCGGCTTGCCTGGGATCGTTTTCATCCAGATGTTCCGCTTCCGCTGCCAGCACATTCATGGCCTGTTCCATTTTGCTTTCGTCCAGATCCGGAAGGGGTGAATCTTCTTCATCCCCCCGATTGCGCGGTGTGGCAAAAACAGACATATGCCTTTCCAGCGTCACCTTGTCGCACTGCGGACACATGGGTTTTCTTTCCGTATTGATGGTTTTGGACAGGAAGTTAAATATCGTATGACATTCGCAACAATAGAATTCATATATGGGCATTGTCTGTACCTTTCTTTTCTGGTGTGAATTGATCGTCCGTTGTTATTACAAAAATATTCTTCCCCCGTCAATGACCCAGTGGTGAGACCTTTGCAAAACGTCCCCTTTTGCCCGATTACTGCGTCAGTCTCAAATTCCAATCCTCGAAATATTGAATATATTCCTGTGGTTGGAATTCTCGCCTTCCTTGTACTCGAACAAAATTGAACATTTTTCAAAGGTCTCACGGTAGCACAGATAAATCTTGTCTTTTTTTCGTGGATTGGTATACTCCGAAATGGTTTTTATTTGCGGGGACCGTTCGTCCCTTGTTACCTGGAGTGAAGGCATGAAAATTGGGGTACTTTCGGATACGCATCTCTATCAAGTCACCCAGAAACTTGTCGATATTTATAACACCTACTTGTCCGATGCGGATATGATTATTCATGCCGGAGACATTGTATCTCCCAATATTGTTGAGTTCCTGGAAAAAAACGTATTTCACGGTGTTCAGGGGAATATGGATCCTCTGGAAATAAAAGCCCTGCTTCCTGAAAAAAAGATTGTAGAAGTGGGAAACTTTTCATTGGGGATTGTTCATGGCTGGGGGGCTGCCAGCGGATTGGAGGATCGGATTCTGCCGCTTTTTCCGAAGGTGGATGTGATTATTTATGGTCACTCCCACATTATTAGTAATCATGAAAAAAACGGGGTCTTGTTTTTTAATCCCGGCACCGCTACCGGCTACAGCGCCACCGGTGTGAACAGCATCGGCATCCTGGAGGTGTCGGAGACGGTTAAGGGACGTATTATTCCAATTTAGCGGCTATTTTTTTTGGTTTTTTTCTATATCATGGGTTTTTCCATAAACTTTAGAGATTGACGACTGAATATGGAGGTTCGGTATGAAACAGATCAAGGCGCTTGTTGTTATTCTTTTTTTGCTTCTTATTGTGGTGCTGTCGGTTCAAAACTATGCAGCTTTAGCAACCAAAATCCATTTTAAGGCAAACCTGCTTTTTTTGGATTACCAGACAGCAGACTTGTCCATATTTCTGATTGCGGTGGTGACGTTTCTCTTTGGTGTGGTGGTTATCTGGCTTTTCGGGCTCTCGGAGCGCATCGCGTTAAAACGGCAGATCAAAGACCTCATGAAGGACGTGAAAAACAATGAGATGGAACTGAATTCCCTCAGGAATCTGCCGGTTACGACGGAAGGCATGCATTCAGGCGACGATGTGAGCCCGACACCCCCTCCCGTAAACACATGATCATGTATCTTCGTGTGAATTTGAAGCCATCAGATTGGATGTTTTGAACGTGAAGGAGAGATCCCCATGCTGGAATCAACCTGGCAATGGTTCCTCGGCGGTGGAAGCCAGCAGATTCTCCTGACGGCCATTGTTTTTCTGCTGATCGGGTTATTCCTGGGAAAACACATGCGTTCATCCAGGGAAGATGAACAACCGGCAGCGGCAAATAGAGGGGATAGCTCTTTTTTTAAAGGCATGCAATACCTGCTGAGCAAGGACCACGATCAGGCCATTGAGGAGTTTACAAAATCGGTTCAAGTGAATTCGGATACGATCGAAACTTATGTAACCCTGGGGAACCTGTATCGATCAAGGGGCGATATCGACCGTGCCATCAGAATTCGACAAAATATCATTTTACGTCCCAACCTAGATGAAAAAATCAAAATCGGGGCGCTTTTCGATCTGGGCAAAGACTACCGCAAAGGTGGTTTCCTGAATCGTGCGCTCAAGACATTTCTTCAGGTCTCTCAAAAAACCCCCGATGATGTGCGAACCTTTAAAGAAATTGAACGGATTTATGAAGGGTTGAAAGATTGGGAAAATGCTTACGCCACCCGGCGAAAAATTGCCAGACTTGAAAAAGGTCACCATGAGCATATTTTAGCCCATCATTTGGTGGAAGCGGGAAAAGTGTCTCAGGAAAAAGGTGACTACCCCAAGGCAAAGACATTTTTCAGCAAAGCCATTTCTATTCAGAAAGAATGTGTTGACGCCTATCTACATCTGGGAGATCTCCACTTTAAGAAACAGGAATACAAAAAAGCCGTTGCCGCGTGGAAAAAGGTGGCCGAAGTAGCCCCGCAATTCACATTTCTGGCCTATGGTCGTCTGGAAGGGGCTTATACCCGGATGAAAAACCTGGAACCGGTAGAGGTTTTCTTAAAAGAATGCGCCCGCAAAAATCCGGACGCCTTTACCCATATGGCATTGGCCCGCTATCTTTATAACAAGGATGATGTGGGGGGGGCCCTGAAGGAAATCAACAATGCCCTTTCAGTGAACCCGGGTTTCTGGGAGGCGAGGCGCTTCAGGGGGCAGATGTTCTTAAAAAGGGGAGCCTCAGAAGATATATTGGCGGATTACGGTGAGATTATCCAAGGGTTGAACGTTCCTTATCTCAGGTTCAGATGTGTCCAATGCGGTTTTGAACCCAATGAACTCCTGTGGCAATGTCCCCAGTGCAACCAATGGGATACCATTGGCTTGATCAATGACAATGAGGTCCCCTAAAGACGAGACCCTCGAAGCGAGAAATGGCCCAACTGACCCCTATGCTGAGACAATTTATGGGCATCAAGGATGCGTTTCCGGATGCCATTTTGTTTTTTCGCATGGGTGATTTTTACGAAATGTTTTTTGAAGATGCCCGAGTTGCGGCAAAAATCCTGGGCATTACACTAACCTCCCGGGGCTCCTTCAACGGCAAAAAAGTCCCCATGTGCGGCATCCCGCACCACGCATATCAATCCTACATCGGTAAACTTGTTGACAGTGGCTGGAAGGTGGCGGTCTGTGAACAGGTGGAAGACCCGAAAACCGCAAAAGGAATTGTCAAGCGAGAAGTCGTCCGCGTTGTCACCCCCGGATCCTTGGTGGATGAAAAAGAATTCGACCGAAAGGCCAACCTTTTCATGGCGGCCGTCTGGGGCGAAAACGGTGTTTATGGGCTGGCCCATGCGGACCTTTCCACGGGTGAATTTCGACTGACGGAGATCAATTCCTTTGAGAATCTCTTGGAAGAGCTGGGAAGAATCGACCCGGCTGAATTGTTGCTTTCGGAACTTGATCGGAAGACCCGGCAAAAAGATTTTTCAAGGTATCGCCTGGAAATACTGGGTGAGGAAACCTTTGATCCCCGGAAGGCGGATGAGTTGCTGAAAGAGCAGCTTTCGGTCAGGTCTCTCATAGGTTTTGGATGTGAAAACATGCCAAGCGGTATCACTGCTGCGGGAGCCCTCGTTGCCTATCTCAGAGAGACCCAGAAAGGGTTCCCCCCCCATATCAAAGAAATTGTGACCTATCATATGGGTGAGTTCATGATCCTGGACGCATCCACCTGTACCCATCTGGAATTGCTGAAAACCATCCGGGACCAGTCAACCAGAGGATCATTGTGTCAAATCCTTGATCAATCGGTTACCCCCATGGGCAGCCGTCTGCTGAAAAACTGGATCAGCTATCCCCTGGTGCATGCGGACCCCATTCAAGAACGTCTGGCGGCGGTTGCCCGTCTGAAGGATGATCCGGCTTTGAGACAGGCGCTGCGAAGTGAATTGGGAGAGATCTACGATATGGCCCGGTTGAACGGCAAAATTGCCATGAAAAGGGCCAATGCAAGGGATCTGCTGGCACTCAAGGCCTCTATTCTGATACTCCCCGCCGTGAAAGACGTGATTTCAGAATCTTCGAGCATCCTGTTGTCCAGGTTGGGATCAAGATTAGACGTTCTCCATGATGTGGCCTCGCTGATTCAGGAAGCCATTCACGAGGATCCGCCGGTTTCCATTAAAGACGGCGGTATTATCCGTGAGGGGTACCGCCAAGAGCTGGACAAGCTGGTCACCTTGAGCCGGGATGGAAAGAGCTGGATTGCGGGTTTTGCAGCTTCCGAAAAGGAGCGAACTGGTATAAACAGTTTGAAGGTGGGGTTCAACAAGGTATTCGGGTATTATATTGAAATCTCAAAAGCCAACCTGAACCTGGTGCCGGAAGACTATATTCGAAAGCAAACCCTGGTTAACGGGGAGCGCTATATTACGGAAGCGCTGAAACGAAAAGAAGGGGAAGTCCTGGGGGCGGAGGAAAAACGGGTCGCCCTGGAATTGGAAATTTTTGAGGAGATTCGGTCAAGAATCAGTCTTGAAAACCAGCGCATCAGGGAAACAACGGAAATTATAGCGTGGATTGATGCACTGGCCGGTCTTGCCGAAACAGCTGAGCGCAACAATTACACCCACCCAGAAATCAATGAAAACACTGATCTAAAGATTATTCAGGGGCGGCATCCGGTGATAGAACAAACCGTCAAGGGTGAGGAATTTGTCCCCAACGACATCCATATGGATGCGGAAAAGCAACAGGTCATTATCCTGACGGGGCCCAACATGGCCGGAAAATCCACTATTTTAAGGCAAACGGCCCTGACGGTGCTCATGGCACAGATGGGCAGTTTTGTACCCGCTAAAAAGGCTGAAATCGGCATCGTGGACCGCATATTCACCCGGGTGGGGGCATCCGACGACCTGGCGGGAGGCAGAAGTACGTTCATGGTGGAAATGAACGAAACCGCCAACATCCTGAGGCACTCATCACCCCGGAGCCTTGTGGTTCTGGATGAAATCGGTCGTGGCACCAGCACTTACGACGGGTTGAGCATTGCCTGGGCCGTGGCGGAGGCCCTTCACGACAGGGCCGGAAAGGGCGTTCGGACACTTTTTGCCACCCACTATCATGAGCTGACGGAGCTTGTGACCACCAAAAACAGGGTTAAAAATTTTAATATTGCGGTTCGCGAGTGGAACGATAATATCTTTTTTTTGCGGAAGCTGGTGCCGGGTGGCACCAGCCGAAGTTATGGTATTCAGGTTGCGCGAATTGCCGGTCTTCCGGAGGGCGTCATCGCGCGGGCCATGGAAATACTGAAAAATCTGGAAGGGGACGAAGTCGATGAAACGGGCAGGCCGCGCCTGGCCCACACGGCTTCAAAGAATGACAAAAGTGCTCAGGAAAAATGCATGGTGCAGTTGGATCTTTTCGGATCTCAGGATCGGGAGTTGAGAAAATGGATTGAAGATCTGAACATAGACAACATGACCCCGTTGGAAGCGTTAATGGCTTTAAATGATCTGAAAAAGCGGATAAGCTAAACCGATGAAACGAAGAACCCTCTATTTTCATATTGACATGCCTTGCGGTGGCCCTTCTGGCGGTCCCACCCGGCATCGAAGGCAAAACACCTAAAACAGCGTCAGAACTGCTTGAGAAGGCGCGTCATTCAAAAAAAGCGCTTTTCAGCTCAGCTAAAAAGAAGCGTTATCACCACAATTGGATCAAATGCGCAGCCCAATACGAGGTGGTCTACGATCGCTACCCGAAAAGCCCTCCAGCAGTCCCGGCCCTTTATGAAGCCGCTGATCTCTACACGAGACTCTATAAATACTCCAACAAAAATAAGGATCTGGATACAGCCATTGCGCTTTACCGAAAACTGGTGGCCGAGTACGGAGGTCATTTTCTGGCCGATGATGCCCAATACAAAATTGGGGAAATCTATTACAAAATAAAAAAAGACCCGTCCCAGGCCTATGTGGAATTCCTGAAGGTGGATGTTCGGTTTCCCAAAGGAGATATGCGGCCCAGAGCCAAAAAAATGCTCGACAAGCTGGCCGTAACGCTGAACAGGAAAAAGGAGCGGAAAAAGGAGCGGAAAAATAGCACCGAAGGACCAGCAACGGAAAAACAGCGGGCCATGGTTAAAAATATCCGTTACTGGTCAACCCCCAACTACACCCGCGTGGTGATTGATGTGAAGTCTCCGGTGAAATACGAACATCATCTCTTAAAGGCCGATCCCAGCCATAAGAAGCCGCGCAGGTTGTACCTGGACCTTCATAATGCCCGGGTCAGCAGGCGTATTGACAGTGTCGTCCCCATCAAGGATGATCTGCTTCAGAAAGCCAGGGCAGGACAATACACGGAAAACACGGTGCGCGTTGTTTTGGATACGGAAAAACTGGTGGGGTACAATGTATTTCACCTCTACGATCCCTTTCGTATCGTGGTGGATGTGCGCGGATTTGAAAAACGAAAACCCCAATCCCTTCAAGAACCGGTGCGGTCGGCAAAAAAACGAAAAGCCAGGCGGGGTATCAGGAAAACCGAAAAACCGGATCAAACCATTTCCCTGGCCAGGCAGCTCGGCCTGAACGTGAATCGGATCGTCATTGACCCCGGCCATGGCGGCAGGGATTCGGGTTGTGAAACACACCGGAAATACAAGGAAAAGAATATTACCCTGGCGCTCGCTAAACGTCTGGCAAGCCGATTAAAAAAGGAAATCGGCTGCGAAGTCTTACTCACACGGAACAAAGACGTTTTTCTATCCCTGGAACAAAGAACCGCCATTGCCAACATGAAAAAGGCCGATCTTTTTATTTCGCTGCATGTCAATGCCCATAAAGACAAACGGATTCACGGCCTGGAAACCTATTTTTTGAATATGGCCACGGATCAACGGGCCGTCATGGTAGCAGCCAGAGAAAATGCCACATCCGAAAAAAGCATCAGCGATCTTCAAACCATATTGAACGATCTGATGATGAACACCAAAATCCGTGAATCGAGCCGGCTGGCTCACCAGGTACAAAAGGGCATGGTGGGAGGCGCCAAGAAGCGGTACAAGGGGATCAGGAGCCTGGGCGTCAAGCAGGCCCCTTTTTATGTCCTTATCGGTGCTCAGATGCCGGCCGTTCTGGTGGAAGTGGGATTTTTGAGCAACCGCACTGAACGAAAAAGGCTGATGAACAAGGCCTACCAGGAACGGTTGGCGGCCGGCATCTGTGACGGCATAAAGTTCTACATCGAAAGTATCGATAGCAGTTATCAGGGAGGATAAACGCCTATTTCATCCGCAGGTAGGCATCGATGAAAGGATCAATTCCCCCATCCATCACCTTTTCCACATTTCCATTATCGAGATGGGTACGGTGATCTTTCACCATTCGGTATGGGTTGAAAACATAGGAACGAATCTGGCTTCCCCATGCAATATCTTTCTGGGTGTCGTGCATTTCCTGCTTTTTTTGCTCCAGCTTATTCTTTTCCAGATCGTAGAGTTTTGATTTCAGCACCTTCATGGCCATTTCTTTATTGCGATGCTGACTCTTTTCATTCTGACATTGAACCGCGATCTTGGTGGGTAGATGCGTAATTCTAATGGCCGAACTGGTCTTGTTGACATGTTGTCCCCCGGGCCCGCTTGCCCGGTAAGTGTCAATCCTGAGATCCTTGTCATCCACTTCGATGTTGATGTCCAGGTCCACCTCCGGCAGCACTGAAACGGAGGCAAAAGAGGTGTGTCTTCGGCCGGTTGCGTCAAAAGGTGAAATCCGGACCATACGGTGGATGCCGTGCTCCGATTTCAGGTAGCCATAGGCATAAGTTCCCGTTACCGTAAAGTCCACATTTTTGATGCCGGCTTCATCGCCTGCCAGGAAATCGATGACCCGGGCCTTCATCCCCTTGGCCTCAGCCCACCGGACATACATTCTGAAGAGCATCTCCACCCAGTCCTGGGCTTCGGTTCCCCCGGCCCCCGCATTAATGGCAACGATGGCATTTCGCCGGTCGTCGGGTTTGCCCAAAAGAGATCTGAGTTCCAGATTCTTAATATTTTCTTCCAGGCTTTCTACATCCTGGGCGACCTCTTTCAGTGTGGATGCATCTTTCTCTTCAATGGCCATTTCCGCCAGGAGCGCGGCATCTTCGGTTTTTCTGAAAAGGCCCTGCCATGTATCAATCTGTTCTTGAAGGGCTGATCGTTCCCGGTTCAAGCCGGATATTTCCTCCTGATCCCTTTGCCAGAAATCGGCTTTGCTCATCAGGTTTTCCAACTCTTCCAGTTTGAGTTTCTGGTTATCTAAGTCAAAGATGACCTCTTAGTTTATTGAGCTGGTCCATTACCGTTTTAATTTTTTCCGTGATGTCATCAAACATGGTATTCCTCCCATCACTATTCAGTTGTTTTTCAAATTATCGGGGTTTAAAGCATGGCCATTTAGCTTCTCCTTTACTTTTCCTATGATATTCTTATACGAAGATTTTTGTCAATAGCAGCATTTTCGAATTTCTTGACATACCATCATTATGGCGGTATAGTCATCTTTGTCGCTAGGGGTGGTTTTGCTGAGAGCCGGGACTGATTCTGACATCCTGCAACCCTTAGAACCTGAACTGGATAATGCCAGCGAAGGGAAGCGGCACGGTCGTGAAGCATCCCTGCCGTGTTGGGTGGTCTTTTTTGAGCCGCTTTTCTTCTTTGGAAGAAAGTGGCTTTTTTTGTGGAGGGGATTCCCATGACCGGAAATATAGGAATAGAACCGATTGAACAACAAGATCGAAACCTCGGCGGGATGGATTTCTTCCTTCTCTGGGCCGGGGCCGCCGTGTCGCTGGCAGAAATCTGGGCCGGGGGCCTTCTCATCCCAATGGGTCTTGCCACCGGCTTCCTGGTGATCCTTCTGGGGCACTTCATCGGGAATATACCCATGGCCTTGGGTGGGGTCATCGGAAGCAAAACCGGCCTCCCCACCATGGTGGTGGTGAGGCCCTCCTTCGGGATTCGCGGGTCCTACTTTGCCACGGTTCTCAACCTGGTGCAACTGGTGGGGTGGACCGGTGTCATGCTGTGGATCGGTGGACAGGCGGCTCAGGCGGTTTGGCCCATGCCTTCCCTGGGGTTTCGAGGCTGGGTCCTGGTGGCCGGTATCGCTACCACCCTCTGGGCACTGCTGGGGCGACGTTACTGGAAATGGCTCCAGCGGGTCGCCGTGACCGCTCTGATCTGCCTCTGCTGCATCATGACCTATGTGGTGCTTCATGAATACGGTCTGGGCCGTCTTATGGCAGTGCCTCCCCAGGGAGGGATGCCCTTCATGGTGGGCCTGGACCTGGTCATTGCCATGCCCATTAGCTGGCTTCCGCTGGTGTGTGACTATTCGCGGTACAGTAAAGGCACGGGGCCCGCTTTCTGGGGAACCTGGGCAGGCTATTTCATCTTCAGCTCCTGGATGTACGCCATCGGTCTGGCAGCGGCCCTGGCGACCCAATCCCCCACACCGGAAAGCATGGTGCTGGAACTGATGGTGGGTCTGGGCCTTGCGGCACCCGCCATGATCATCGTCCTTTTTTCCACTTTTACCACCACGTTTCTGGACATCTACTCCACGGCGGTATCGGCCCTCAACATCTGGCCCCGTATGGGCGAGAGGCGGGGGAGTCTGATGTGCGGGGTGTTGGGGACGTTGCTGGCGCTTATGTTTCCGGCCATGGCCTACGAGGGCTTTCTGCTCTTTATCGGTTCGGTATTCTGTCCCCTTTTCGGGGTGGTTCTGGCGGACTATTTTTTCTTCAGGCGTAGAAGATACTTCGAAGCCGGCACGGACTCCATCAAGGCCTATTGGTACATGGGGGGCTTCAATCCATGGGCCTTCGTGGCCTGGGCCGCAGGATTCGGATTCTATCATTTCCTGCAGCAGCAGACGGCCTGGGGGTCCTCCATCCCGAGCCTTCTGGCTGCGGGGCTCCTCTATCTGATCCTCATGGGCCTTTTCCAGGGACGGTCCCCGGCCCCGGGCAGGGAACAGAAAGGTCTCTAATGAAAACGAAAAAGGTGGCCCTTGCCGTGATACTGGCAGCGATTTCCGTGGCCCTCTCCCCCATCTTTATTCCCGTGGGCATTGCCAAGTGTTTTCCGGCCCAGCATATGGTGAATATTCTGGCTGCGGTGATGTTGGGGCCCCTGTACGCGGTGATCATCGCCGCAGTGGCCGCCATCCTCCGCAATATCCTGGGGCTCGGCACCCTCCTGGCTTTTCCCGGGGGAATGATCGGGGCGCTCCTTGCGGGGCTGGCCTACAAGGCTTTTCGGAACATCTATTGGGCCGGAGCCGGAGAGGTGGTGGGAACCGGGCTCCTGGGGGCCCTTGCAAGCGCCTGGATCGTGGCCCCCCTGTTCATGGGCAAGTCCATGGCCATGGCCACCCTGATCATCGCCTTCAGCGTCAGTACTCTGGGCGGTACGGTCTTCGGCATCATGGCCCTTCATCTGCTCAGAAAGGCCGGGCTCTGGAAACCGTGATCCGCCTCGCCGATATACGCTACCAATATCCGGACTCAAATGGGGAATGGGCGCTTCAAGGCATTGACCTTACCGTGGACAAAGGGGAGTATTTGCTGCTTTGCGGCGGGAGCGGATCGGGAAAATCGACCCTGGGGTACCTTTTAAACGGCCTTATCCCCCATTTTTTCGGCGGAACCCTTCGTGGCCGGGTTTCCATCCTGGGCAGGGACACGGCGGATCTCACCGTTGAGGACCTGTTTTCAACGGTGGGTCTGGTGTTTCAAAATACGGACGCCCAGCTCTTCAACAGCAGCGTGGAAAACGAGATTGCCTTTGGCCTGGAAAGCCTGGGGCGGCAGGCCTCGGAGATCGAGAGCGAGATCCGGCGCACCGCGGCGGCTGTGGGCATCGGGCATCTGCTGGATCGTTCACCCACGGCCCTTTCCGGTGGGGAGAAGCGGCTGGTGGCCATTGCGTCGGTCCTCTCTTTGGCGCCTCCGATCCTGGTTTTGGACGAACCCCTGGCCCACCTGGACTGGCAAGGGGCGGAACGGGTCCGAAAAATTCTTTGCCGCCTTCACCGGCAGGGCGCCACCGTGGTGGTTATTGAGCAGCGGGTGGAGGCCATGCTCACCGATGCCACCCGTTGCGTGGTTATGGACCGGGGTAGCCTCCTCTTTGACGGGTCCCCAAGCGCGTCGGGCCCGGTGCTCCGGGACCGGCATCTGGTGCCCCGCTATCCCGCCAAGCCCGGGCCAAAACCGGCGCACAAACAGGCATCCAAACCGGCGCACCCGGAATCGGAACCCCTGCTCCGGGTACGGAATATCCGCTATGAAATGGACCACAAACCCATCCTTCATGATGTGTCCCTCCGAGTGAAGGCCGGGGAAATCCTCGCGGTGGTGGGGCCCAACGGGTCGGGCAAGACCACCCTGGTCCGGCACTTCAACGGTCTCCTTCGCCCCCGGGGGGGAGATGTGGTCTTCATGGGGAAGAAGATCGGGAGGGCGGGGCCGTCGGACATGGCCGGCCGGATCGGCATATCCTTTCAGAATCCCAACGATCAGTTTTTCAAAAACAGTGTGGCGGATGAACTCAACATCGGGTTGAAGCTGTCGCCGGAGGGGGCTGAGGGACGGCTCGGGGAGTTGTGCATCCATTTTCACCTCAACGAACTTCTGGGCCGGTCCCCCTACCGCCTCAGCGAGGGGCAGAAGAAGCGGGTGTCCGTGGCCTCCATCCTGGCCATGGGGCCAAAGCTGTTGGTCCTGGATGAACCCACGGTGGGGCAGGACGGCCGTTCTCTGGAGTCCCTGGCCGGGCTACTCCTCTCCCTCGGGGAAAAGGGGGTTAGCATCGTGGTGGTGACCCACGACCTGGAATTCGCCCTTGCCGCGGCAAGCCGATGGGTGGTGGTGCACGAGGGCCGGGTGGTGGGCACGGGCGCCCCCCGGGAACTGGCCCGGGATGAATCCCTGATGCGCATGGGGGCCCTTTATCCCATGGGCCGCGTTCTTGGGGAGGGGTGGACGGAGAGGGGAGGGTCCGGGGATCATGGGCATTAGACAGCCCAATTTCAGGTGGAAACTGGACCCAAGGACAAGACTGGCCTTGGGCGCCCTGGGGATTGTCGCCGTTCTCATGACCGGGAAGACCGTGCCCTTGGCTGTGGCTCTGGGGCTCCTGTGCGCGGGCCTCCTTCTGTTCAGGATGGCAAGACCGTGGATTCGTTCCCTTAAAATGCTGCTGCCCCTGGTGGGCTTGGTCTTTGTCATCTCCATCATCTCCTTTGACGCGGACGCCGCCCTCATGCTTTCCCTGCGGCTGCTCAATCTTCTCACCCTCTCCTTTCTTTTTTTTCATGGCATGGATCCCGAGGACTTGGGCCAGAGTCTGAGGCAGACGGGCGTTCCCTATGAATTCTGCTTTATTCTCACCACCTCGCTCCGGTACGTCCCTTTCATGGGGACAAGGATTCGCCGCATCGTGGATGCCCAACGTTCCAGGGGCATCGATCTTCGGCCCAGGCTTCGAAACGCGCCCCACTTCGCGGCCCTGTTTATGCCGCTTCTGGTGCAGTCATTCGTTCTGTCGGAGCAGCTGGCCATGGCCATGGAATCCAGGGGGTTTGCGCGAAAGGGACGGACCCTTCGCAGGGTGTATCGAATCTCTTTGCGAGAATACTGGGCAATGGGGCTTGCACTGGGGCTTCTTGTGGTATATGGGGTATGGGGAAAGGGATTGTGGGGGTAGCGGTGTGCGGTTTGGCGTTTACGGTTCCCCGCTTTTTTGCTAAAATATGGGAGGGTGAGGATGAAGCGGATATTGACTATCGCCGGTTCCGATTCCGGGGGCGGCGCGGGGATACAGGCGGATTTGAAGACCATCACCGTTCTGGGAGGGTACGGCATGAGTGCGGTTACAGCCCTGACGGCCCAGAATACCCTGGGGGTCCAGGGGGTGCACCCGGTGCCGGTGGAATTCATCCGGAAGCAGATGACGTCGGTGCTGTCGGACTATGGGGCCGACGGGGCCAAAACAGGCATGCTTGCCACCCCGGAGATCGTGGTGGGGGTGGCGGAGCAGTTGAAGAAATACCCTATAGCGGGGTTGGTGGTGGATCCGGTCATGGTGGCCAAGGGGGGGGATGTGCTTTTGTCCCGGGAGGCCCGGGTCAGCGTAAAGGAGGTGCTTCTGCCCCTGGCCCATGTGGTTACCCCCAATCTTCCCGAGGCCTCGGATCTGTGCGGTTTCCCTGTAGAGGATCTTAAGGCCATGGAGGCGGCTGCCAGGGAGATCCATCGCTTTGGCGCCCCTTATGTCTTGGTCAAGGGGGGACACCTGAAGGGGGATGCCGTGGACCTGCTCTTTGACGGAAAAGATGTTCAGACCTTTACGTCTCCGCGCCTCAGCAACCGGAACACCCATGGCACCGGTTGCACCTTCTCGGCGGCCCTGGCAACCCTGCTGGCCCAGGGATGCACGGTGCCGGAAGCGGTGGGGAAGGCAAAAGAGTTCATTACCCGGGCCATCGCCCTGGGGCTGGACTTTGGGGCCGGGCACGGTCCCACCAACCACTATGCCCACGTGCTTCATTGCATAGGAAAGGGGAATGACCCATGGCGTTAAATGATAATGATACGGCAAAAGGGAGTATCCTGGATGATGTGTATGCATCGACGGATCTTTCAGCGAGAATGCCGAAATACAGGTTTCCCGAAGTTGAGCGCAACCCTCGCCATGTCTATCAGGCGGTACATGATGAGTTGATGCTGGATGGCAATTCGCGTCAGAATCTGGCAACTTTCTGCTCCACATGGATTGAGCCGGAGGTCCACCGGCTCATGGACGAGTGCATCGACAAGAACATGATCGACAAAGATGAATATCCACAGACCGCTGAGGTGGAGTCGCGCTGTGTGCACATGCTGGCGGATCTGTGGCACGCACCTGATGCGAAAAACACCATGGGATGCTCCACCACCGGCTCCAGCGAGGCGGCCATGCTGGGCGGGATGGCCATGAAACGGCGGTGGCGGGAGAAGATGCGTGCTCAAGGAAAAGCAGTGGATAAGCCCAATATGATATGCGGTCCCGTGCAGATCTGCTGGCATAAGTTTGCGCGTTATTGGGATGTGGAACTGCGGGAGATCCCCATGGAGGGGAGCCGGTTGATCATGACCCCGGAGGAGGTGATCAAGCGCTGCGATGAAAACACCATCGGTGTGGTTCCCACCCTGGGCGTCACCTTTACCTGCCAGTATGAGCCGGTGAAAGCTGTGGCCCATGCGCTGGACACGTTTCAAAAAGATACGGGTCTGGATATTCCCATCCATGTGGACGGCGCCAGCGGGGCTTTTTTGGCGCCTTTTGCGGATCCCGGTCTGTTGTGGGATTTTCGTGTACCGCGCGTCAAATCCATTAATGCTTCCGGGCACAAGTTCGGCCTGGCGCCCCTGGGAGTGGGATGGGTGGTCTGGCGGGAGAGCAGCGATTTGCCGGAAGATCTGATTTTTAGGGTCAACTATCTGGGGGGTAATATGGCGACGTTTGCGCTGAACTTTTCAAGACCCGGGGGACAGGTTGTTGCTCAGTACTACAACTTTCTGCGATTGGGAAAAGAAGGCTACCGCAAAATTCACCAGGCGTGCTATCATACCGCCGCCTATATGGCTGATGAGATCCGAAAAATGGGGCCGTTCAACGTGATCTACGACGGCCGGGGTGGGATTCCGGCCCTCTGCTGGTCCTTGAAGGATGATATCAATTCGGGATTCACCCTTTACGATCTTGCAGACCGGTTGAGAAGCAGAGGTTGGCAGGTGCCGGCCTACTCCATGCCCGCCAACCGGGAGGACCTGGTGATTCAGCGTGTCCTGGTGCGACACGGTGTCAGCCGGGATCTCGGTGACCTGCTGTTAAGCGATATGCAGCGTTCCGTTGATTATTTTGAGAAGAACCCGGTCAGTACGCCTCTCACCGAGGAAACTGCCGGGGGTTATAAACACTGATGAGGAGGTAACATAATGATTGTTCAAAATTTCAAAGACTGCGAGAGTATAAAAATTGACAAATTCCCCTACCGGGGAAAGGTCCATGAAGTGAAGGGCGTCAGCGTGCGCTGGTTGAGCAAATGTGGCGAGGATGATATGGGTACGCCCGAATACGGCCTGCGCCACTTTACAACCGAACCGGGAGGGGAAATTCCCGTACACAACCATTTTTATCATCAGACCATGTACATCCTCACCGGACATTTTGAATGCTGGCAGTTTGACCGGGAAACCAATGAGCAGGTTTTCAGCAAAATCGTCGGGCCGGGAGACGCTATCTATATTCCCAGCATGGAACCTCATGGCATGAAAAATCTGTCCGATACCGAGCCCGCCACATTTCTGTGTTGTATCGCCAATGTTTATGAGGATGAGTGAGTTTTCCTCGGACATTAGAAAATTATGAGATGGGTCAAAACCTGTAAATTTGGAGATGTGAAAGGGGTTGAACTGGGCTGGTCCCCTATAGGCTATCCCATGATGACGGTCTATCTTTATATGGTGGATGACCTCATGATTGATACCGGTCTGCGGCACATGCAGCGGGAAGTGATAAACATCGCGGGGGCCGGTAAGATTCAAAAGGTCGTTTTGACCCATCACCATGAAGATCACAGCGGAAATGCCGCGGCTCTCAAGGATATTTTGGGTATTTCCGTTTATGGACACCCGTTGACGGTTTCAAAAATGAAAGGGGATTTCAGTATCCTTCCCTACCAGCATTACATGTGGGGCAAAACCATCCCCCTCGAAATGGCGGCCGTCCCGGAACTGATGGAAACGACGAATTTCAGGCTTAGGGCCATTCACACACCCGGACACTCCAGGGATCACGTGGTTTACTTTGAAGCGAACCGAGGCATTATTTTCTCGGGCGATCTGTATCTTTCAGACAGAATCAAATACTTCAGGGCGGACGAGATGATCTCGGACCAGATCAAATCCCTGAAAAAAATCCTGTGCTTTGATTTTGACACTGTTTTATGCAACCATCATCCAAAACCCACAAAAGGAAAGCAACGGATCGCCAAAAAGCTCCAGTTTTTGGAAGATCTTTACGGCGGCATCCGGAGAATCTGGGATAAAGGGTGCGAAGAAAATCGAATATTTCGTGAACTGGGGCTGAAAGAGCAGTATTTTATCAAGTGGTTCTGCTTTGGAAATGTGAGCATGCGAAATGTGGTGCGTTCAGCCGTCCGATCATTTGAGTCTTCTTAAAAACAGCCTTTCGCCTACCATTTTCTGTTCTCTGTGGGGGAAATACATGGGAACGTTCAAGTGAAAACTTGGGTCAGGATTCATCAAGCGCCCGGCGGATTTCATCAGCCAAAGTCTTTATCCTGAGGGGTTTCATGATGAAACTGCGGATGCCGAGGCTTTTGGCCTTTTCACTGGAAATTCGCTCACTGTAACCGGTGGTCAGGATGATGGGAATTTCCGGATTTAGGGAAAGCATTTCAGACGCCAGTGCATCGCCGGTCATTTGCGGCATGGTGGTATCTGTTATCACCAAGTCGAAGGCCGTGGGGTCTTTTTGAAAAAGGACCAAGGCTTCAGGGCTTTGGGTCATGGCAATCGTGTCATAACCGAGCGAAGAGAGCATATCTTGTACCATTTCGGCGATGATGTTTTCATCATCTACTATTAGAATTCTTTCTGTTCCTCGCTTCGGAGGGTCGTTTGAAATGATTTCGAGCTTGATGTTAGCATCTATTCGGGGGAAAAATATCTGAAAAACTGTTCCTTTTTCCGGTTTACTTTGGACATCAATATAAGCGTTGTGACTTCGGACAATCCCATGAACAATTGACAGCCCGAGACCTGTCCCTTTCTCTTTCGCCTTGGTGGTGAAATATGGTTCAAAGATTCGTTTTGCAGTTGCCTCGTCCATCCCGTGACCTGAGTCTTTAACGGTCAGCTTCACATATTGTCCCGGATCCAGATTGTCATTTGATATTGCCTCCGGTTCTGTCAATACCAATCGGTCCAGCCCTATTTCAAGAATCCCCCCGTTTTCTGCCATGGCCTGAGCGGCATTGGTGCAGAGGTTCATCAAGAGGCGGTGGATTTGGTCCGGACTTCCGGTAATATGGCCAATATCTTCAGGAAGGGAGTGTCGGATTTCAATGGTAGCGGGCAGCGTCGCTCGAAGCAGCTTTTGAATTTCTTTAACGATGCTGGAAAGCAGAAGAGGCTTTTTGCTCTGACCTTGTTCATGTCTGCTGAATGTGAGAATTTGTTTGACCAGGTCTCTTGCGCGTGCACTGGAGGTGAGGACTTTTTCGAGGTTCTCGTAAGTACGGGACCCCTCGGGCACATTTGACTGTGCCAGTTCAGAGTATCCGATGATGGCTGAAAGAATGTTGTTGAAATCGTGTGCAATGCCGCCGGCAAGTGTTCCGATGGCTTCCATCTTCTGTGCCTGATTAAGTTGTTCCTTTAAGATCCCTTTCTGTTTTTTTTCGCGATTGTGGGCGTCTATTTCTTCCTCGAGTTTTTGATTGGTTTGGCCAATTTCAGCTGTACGTTCCTGAACTCGCTGCTCCAGGTCTTGGTTCAATCGAATCACGTTTTGCTGTTCTGATTCAAGGCGGCGGGCCATATAGAAGTTCTTTCGAGTATAGGATTCAATAGAATAACAAACAAACATGCCGATGATATTGGCGCCGATAAAAAAAAAGTTGTTGTTTAAAAGTACCGGTCCGGGGGTTTGAATAACCCAGATGGCTACTGTTTCATAAACAGCCACATTGACCCATCCGGCGACAGTAGCCCAGATAAAGCGGGCTTTAATGAATCCGTAACTCATCATGAAAACCAGTATGATACCAGCATAATAGGAGAAACTCGCAGGGGGTTGCGTTAAGGCAATCATTGCAGTAATGCTCGAGCCCGCCACAATTGTTAGAACCATGAGGCATCCCTGCATGCAACGCTTAAAAGCTTTTGAGTAAGAGAATAAAACGCCGCCAAGAACGGAAGGGCATATGACCCCATATCGGATCACCCAGAGGATTTCTTTCTGTTCTGGCGCCAGTTTTACGTCCAGATAGCCGAAAACAGCGAAAAAAATAGCCCCAAGGAAAAGGGCGAATCTTGTGTGTCTCAGATTATTTTCAATATATTGATCCAGAAAATCCTGCTCAAGATAGCGGCAGTCTCCCTTGAATGCTAGCGTAACCGAATTTAGCTGTATTCCGGGCATGCTGATTAGTTTTTCAGCCAAAGGTCTATTTCCCCAAAGAAATGATATTATTCACTGATTGTTGTTCAATTTCCCAATAGAATAAAAGCCACTAATTGTTCAGAAGAATTCCGAAAAGCTTGTATCTTTTTACGATGATATATCGATGACTGTGTATTGTTGTCAACTAAAATTTAGATACAGAAATACCAATGCACGACAAAATATTCTGAAGGATGATTGACACGCGTTAGGCCATGTGGGAAAATTTATAACTTAAGCAGAAAGCAATTTAGACAAGGAGAAAACGTATGCCACTGAATGAATTGCTCCCCAAAGCCGTCCGCCTTTATCCAGAGAAAGAAGCCGTGGTTTGCGGGGACTTGCGAATGACCTATGGGGAATTGGCTGCAAGGGTCTGGCGCCTGGCCCACGGCCTGCTGAATTTAGGCATCGGGCAAGAAGATCGGGTTGCGGTGCTGAATGACAACACCCACGAATATCTTGAAGTTTATTTTGCAGCAGCCCATCTGGGGATCGTTCTGGTGCCGCTCAATTACCGGCTTTCGGCCAGGGAGCTTGCGGGAATCCTAAATGACAGCGAGTCACGCGTGTTGATTGCGAAAGGTGCTTTTTATGAAAAAGGGAAAGACCTTCCCCGAAGTGTGCCAACCCTGGAAAAAATCATCTGGACGCGAACCGATTCCCATGTGTTGAACGGGGAAGAACTAGAATACGAAGCGTTGCTGAAAAACCACCCCGATCAACCGCCCCCGGCCCCCAATATATCGGATGATGATGTGGCCCACCTTTATTATACCAGCGGCACCACCGGCCGGCCCAAAGGGGTCATGTTGACCCACAAGAACGTCAAAAGCCATGCCCTGGGCACCATTGCGGAACTGCACCTCACGGACCGGGATCGGTGGTTTCACGTGGCGCCGCTTTTCCACCTGGCGGATGCCTGGGCCACCTTTGCGATTACCTGGGTGGGCGGAAAGCATGTGCTGGTGCCCTTTTTTGATGCCGGGGCAGTGTGTCGCCTGATCCAGGAAGAAAAAATCACCCTCAGCAATTTGATTCCCACCATGCTCAACATGATGGTGAACCATCCTGATGTGGGAAAATTTGACTACTCCAGCCTGAGGGTGGTGTTAAGCGGCGGCGCACCCATTGCACCCGAGACCGTGCGAAAAATTGTGGAAGCCTTTCAGTGCGATTATATTCAGACCTACGGCATGACGGAGACCAGTCCCTATCTGACCCTTTCCATTCTGAAAGATCATCTGAAAACCCTGTCCACTGAAGAGCAGTTAAATTTCAAAGCCAAAACCGGACGGGAATTCATCGGCGTGAGTCTTCGGGTGGTGGACGAGGATGGAAATGATGTGGCCATGGACGAAAAGCAGGTGGGTGAGATCATTGTGAAAGGGGATACGGTG
>JABGPV010000360.1 GCA_018644785.1 Deltaproteobacteria bacterium
TGCTATCACCTTCGGGCGGATCCTGCCGCTTCAGGGAACTTTAGGCTGCTGGATGAAAGGGGTTTAGAGGATTCCAGAAACCATGAAGATAAAATGATGGTGCGCATCAAAAAACTCATGAGTCTGGCCCAGAGTCGAAATCAGCATGAAGCGGAAGCGGCCATGGCCAAAGCCCATGAACTGGTGGACAAATACAATATCGATCTGGTTCGCCTTGAGCAGAATCGGGCGTTTGTAAGTATTTTTCTGGGAGAACCGATGCTGCGGCGTTTCAGGGAAGAACATCGTCTGGCATACTTGCTGGGTGAGTTCTATTATGTTTATGGCCTGTGGGTCAGCACCTACGTCATGGAAAAAGGAAAAATGGGGCGGGTGCTGGAGATCAGCGGCACGGAAAAGAATGTGCAAATCGCGAGTTATGTGTATGATTTTGTAAATCGTTTTATAGAATCCCAATGGCGGGAATATAACAAAAACAAAGGGTTGAACCGCTATCGGCGCACGGATTTCGCCCTCGGTGTTCTGGAAGGTTTCGATCAAAAGCTGAAAAGCCAATCTGAACAACGTGTTTCTACAACAGGAATTGGGATCATCAAAGTGGAAGATCCCTTGTTAAAAAAATACGCTGCCTATCGTTATCCCCATATTACAACATATCGGGGAAAACCCCTGCGGCAGAATGCGAAGGTCCGGAATGCCGGCGAGAAGATGGGGAAAAAGTTAGTGATTTCAAAAGGTATCCATCAGAAGGGAAGAAATAAGGGGCTTTTGCTGGAATAATTTTTTTGTGAAAGCGTTCAGGATATGGTTTACGTATGCATCCGATGGGCATCCTATAAAGGTCGGGGTTTTGATAAAAGGGAACAACTCAGAGAGGACCTGAGGCTGAAGCTGGAGTCCCATGGTATCCGGTTTTTGGAGTACTGCTGGGTATGGGATGAAAATGATCAGTGCCTTCTCGTGGCAGGGGCCTATGACCGGGTGGAAGACGCCTGCCAATGGATCAGAAGCCTTGAATCCATGGGGTTTGAAACAACAGTCCGAACATCATTGCCGGGATAGAATCGATAGGCGTATTCGAATGAAAAAGTCAGAACTGAGAAAGGATTGCCCTATACTCGGATTATTCCCTGGCAAAAGTGAAGAATTGATTTGGCGGCTTCGAATAATTTTGGCTGGTGTTCGATGCTGACTTGATATAGGCACTCCAGCATTTAAGGGCCTCGGCAAAAACTGCCTATTTTTCCAGTTCTTCCTTAACAGCAAGGCCGACCTTTCCCAGGGTATACGGCTTCTTTATATATTTTCCCGCCCCTAACTCTTGGGCAATGCCTACCTCTTTCGTCTTGGCATAGCCACTGGCTATGATGGCCTTCTGACCAGGACGGATTTTTATGATGTCTTCATAGGTTTTCCCGCCGTTGATCCCTTTGGGCATAACCATGTCAAGAAGGATTAGAGCGACGGGATTCGTTTTCACATACTCAATGGCCTCTTCCCCGCTAGAAACAGCGTCAGCGGTATAACCCAACCTGGTTAATATCCCGCTTGCGATTTCCCTCTGCCTCTCCTCATCGTCAACCACCAGGATCTTCTCTCCATGGCCGAGACAATCTTCCAAGTGAACTTCTTCCCCTTCAGCAGCTACTTCTTCCCTGGTTACCGGAAAGTACAGCTCAAATGCCGTCCCTTTCTCGCTGGTATTTACGTTTATGTATCCATTATGATCCTGCATACTATTCCACACAACAGCCAGACCTAATCCTGTACCGCTTCTACCCATCACTTTCTTGGTATAAAACGGCTCAAAGATCCTATCGAGGTCTTTAGGAGATATGCCATAACCGTTGTCTGATACCGTAAGCATTACATATTCGCCTGTGTGCACATCTTCATATCCCTTTAAGGGTTCATCCAGATACCGGTTTTCGGTGGATATGATGACCGTACCACTTCCCTCAATGGCCTCAGAGGCATTGGTTACCAGGTTCATCAGGATCTTCTTGATGTGAGTGGGGGAACCGCTCATGTTCAATAGATCGGAGTCGAATTCAGTTTTAGAATCGACAAATGAGCGGCTCTTTTCCAGTTCTTGATGTTCAGCAGAACTCAAATATTCTGCGATTAAGGTATTGAGGTTCAAGACTTCCTTACCGGTTGCCACTCCTCTCGCTATGGTCAACAGGTCTTCCACAACATCGGCAGCTCGCATCCCGGACTCCTGTATTGTTTTTATGGGCTTCCTGAGCGGGCTGTCTTCGGGTAGATCCATCAAAAGCAGTTCCGGGTAACTTACAATTCCTGAGAGGATGTTATTCAAATCATGGGCAATGCCTCCCGCCATAAGACCCATGGCCTCCATCTTGTTTGACCTGGCGAGCTTTTCTTCACTCTTTCGCAGGGCCTCCTCTGTCCTCATACGTTCGGTGATGTCTTTTGAAACTACCGTTATTGCCTGCGTTTTACCATCTGACTCTTTAACAGGGCTAAAAGTTCGTAGAAAATGTCTGTTATCTTTGCGGCTTCTATGATCCTGCTGAATGGGTCGGCCGATTTCAAACACTTTTTCCACTATCGCAGTAAACTCCTGCGTATCATCATCGGAGTGGCGTTCGCCATAAGTTAGCCCAAGAAACTCATTGGGTTGCAGGCCAAGCCTTGACATATGGTGTTTATTCACAAACAGATATGTGGAATCCCTGTCTACCAAATATATGGAATCTTCTGTAGACTCCACAAGGGAGCGGTATTTCTGCTCACTCTCCCGAAGTGCCTCCTCGGCCTGTTTCAGGGCCTCGTTTTCCTGTTGCAGCATCAGATTTTGTCTTTGCACTTCCCGCATGGAAGAAAGTACTAAAATAGCAAGCAAAGCTATCAATAAAAAAGTCAAACTGGCGATACTGATGATGTAAGTCCGCTCGGCTTTGCGTATGTCGGTCATGTATTTGCCGGTTCCGATATAACAATTTATCTCCGGAATACCGATCACGAATGATATTTTTTCTTCGGGTTTTGACTGGTTTGGCCTCTTGTAATAATAGGATGCATAGCCGGACCCGTTCTCTGATTCGGCGGTTTTAATCAGTTCTCTTATTATATAAACTCCGTAAGCATCCTTCAGGTTCCACATGTTTGTCATCTCCCTTTGAAGCTCAAAGGGCTGAACAAGCATGGTCCCATCATAGGAACTCATGAATACATAATTCTTGCCTAACTCATCCTCATAAACCATTCTCCTGACAAGATTGCGAACCTGTTCAAGAGCCTGGGCTTTTGATATTTGTTTGGAACGATACTTAACCAGTATCGGCTCGATGGAATTTCTGCCAAGCTCGACTATCTGCTTCAGGTTGCTCAGCCTCTGCTCCTCGGGCTTGCCAATGTATTGTTTGGCCAGGTAGCCTGAAAAAATGACAAAAATTACTCCGAAGACCACACCGGCGGTCATTATCTTGACCTTGGCGGTCCGGAGGGCCAATTTGTCTCTTCTGTAATCAAGCATATTTTCCACGTTTTTGGAGTTTCATCGCTAATCGCCCTGGGCCTGCTTGCGAATTCAGCCTTTCCCTTTTTCCTCGGTGTCGACTATAACACCCGTTCCCTCCACCGGTGATAAGAACTTACTTTTTCGTTGAGGGAGTATAAGCAAGATGTTATGGCCTCGGCAAAAAATAAATACACCACCTGACTTGTCCTTTGGTCCGTCTGCTGCGTTGCATCCCCCAGCACATATCCACCAATATGCACTGGCGAATGCGCCTTGCATACGAACCAAAATACGGCGCAATCCGGCGTATCTATTTTTTCCGAGACCCTTACTTGGTGTCAATTCAGGCTTAATGCCCACACATTGTATGTTTTTTCAACCCCCCTGATGCGAGGTTTCATGCATGATCCTTAACCCCCAAAGGCCTAATTTTCATTGAAGTTTTGGTTTTGTAGCCTTCTGTTTCACGGCCTTCTGAAATTCCAGGAGTATGAATGATTGCCTTAAGATTTTCCGGGACTCAATTCGAATTCCGGATAAAGCTCTTTTGTACATTCAGGACAAATACCGTGACTGAATTCAGCCTCGGAATGTTTTCCTATGTAAATTTCTATTCGATTCCAATAATCTTTGTCATCGCGTATTTTCTTGCAGTTAGCGCAGATAGGAAGCATGCCGCTCAATGTCTTGACCTCAGCAAGTGCTTTTTTAAGCTCAGAAATTAATTTTTCTCTCTCTTCATGGGCTCGTTTAAGCTCTGTAATGTCACGAATGATACCCTGGTATCCCACAATATTGCCGTTCGTGGACCTCTGAATTGTGGCAGTGATCAGACAGTCCATCTCTGCCTCATTCTTCTTTCGGAGCTTTGCTTCAAAGTCTTTAACAAATCCATTTTCTTCTATCATTTTCGTAAATCTGGATCTGTAATCGGCATCAACGTATGTGTCCTCCGTTTTCCATTCAGTTATTTCTTCCTTGGTATATCCAAAAACATCGACAAATGATTGGTTTGCTGAAACGATATTGCCTTCCCGTGTAGCAATATAAATGGCATCTTTGGAATCCTCGAAAAGAGTGCGGTATTTCTCTTCGCTCTCCCGCAGAGCCTCTTCCGCCCGCTTGAGGTCTGTGATGTCCTGGGCCGTACCGAACAGTTTGGTGACTTTGCCTTTTTCGTCCTTGCTGGTAGTCCCTATGGCGTGCATCCACCGAATTTCGTCATC
>JABGPV010000361.1 GCA_018644785.1 Deltaproteobacteria bacterium
GTTTTGTCAACTTTGGAGGTGACAAGAATGGCTTTTTGTCCGTTACGGATATTCATCCGGAATATTACGCTGTAGAACCAGAACCGAAAAAAGAGACAAGCCTGCCACGGATCGAAAAAATTTTGAAAAAAGGCCAAGAACTTCTGGTCCAGGTTACCAAGGAGATGCAGGGGCGCAAAGGGGCACAGTTGACCACCTATCTGTCTCTGGCCAGCCGGCATCTGGTCTTGATGCCCGGGAGCAAGGGCGGGATTTCAAAGAAGATAGAAGAAGAAGAGGAGCGTCAGCGACTCAAGTCCATTATGACCCAGTTCAAGCTTCCCGAAGGGGTTGGATATATCGTGAGAACCGCGGCTCTGAAACAGAGCAAGCGAGATCTTTCCAGGGATCTCAACCGGTTGCTCAGAATGTGGAAAAACATCAAGAAAAATGTCCAGGAGGCATCAGTATTGACCCTGGTCCATAAAGAGCAGGATGTTTGCCTGAGAACGTTAAGGGACTATTTCACCAGCGAAATCGCCGAGGTGCTCGTTGACGATAAAGAGACCCTGGGCAAGGTGAAAGATTACATGAAGATCATCTCTCCCCGGCATCAGGGCCGGGTCAAACTCTTTAAAGAGAAACGTCCCATTTTCGCGCAATACGAAATCGAAAAGCAGATTGAGACCATCTATCGCAATCGGGTGCCGTTAAAGTCCGGTGGCTCAATTGTGATTGATCCCACTGAAGCCCTGGTGGCAATAGACGTAAACTCGGGTCGGTGGCGAACGGGCAAGCAAGTGGAGAATACGGCGTTTAAAACCAATATCGAAGCCGCTGAAGAGATTGCCCGTCAACTTCGCTTGCGGGATATGGGCGGATTGGTGGTGATTGATTTTATCGACATGCGGGAGAAAAAACACATTCGGGAAGTGGAAAAAGTGGTGCGGGATAAGGCCAAAGAAGATCGGGCCAAAATCAGCGTTTCCCATATTTCCAAGTTCGGTCTTCTTGAATTGTCGCGGCAGCGCCTTCGGCCTTCCATCGAATCGGTGAGTTATCAAACCTGTGAGAATTGCAACGGACGTGGGATTGTACCTTCGGTTGAAACAGCCGCCATTTCCTTTTTGCGCCGCATTCGCATGGGGTTGAGCAAGAAAGGGATTTTACAGGTAAAGGGGGTACTTTCCGAGGATGTGGTCGTCTATCTGCAAAACCGGAAGCGAAAAGAGCTTTCCCATATGGAGGCACGCTATGGTCTGGAGATTACCCTGCTGGGGGACCCGTCACTTTCGCCCGACGGGGGCATTCTGGAATTCATCAAAGAGGAACGCAGCTGAATGTGGGGTAAGTATTGTTCAATAATATCATTTATTTCATCGTTGTCCTGCTGATTTTTAACGTCAGTTATTCCGATACCTCCCCCGATGATTCGCTGCTTTATTCCACCGCTGGACTCCTGCTTTGCTGGGTGGTTTTTGCCGGTTACTGCCGCCGGCACTTTTATTATCTCCACCGACTGCTTGCGTCCGGCGGCCCTGCCGAAGGCGCACTGGCGGAACGATACGAGCGGCTGAATTTACGGCTTTCCATTTTGGCCATATTGCTGTTTGCCGTTGCCATCTATTTTTTCAGCCTCAAACAATGGCTTCTGGCGGTTCCCGGTCTTGCGACTTTCTCCGTGTTGCAGGGCCTTTTTGCCATCTTGTTGTTTCTCTTTTATCTGAGCACCATCTGGTATTTTGCCTACCCCGCGTACCGGGCGCTGTTTCGTGTGCATGTTACAAGACGCAGTTTTGTGTTGAGCAACCTTCGGTTCAATCTCCCCGTCCTCTTTCCATGGTTCGTGCTGACGTTTGTTTATGACTTGCTTTCGCTCAGTCCATGGGCATCCTCCAGTGCCTTTTTGAACAGCCTGTACGGTCAGATGTTATTTTTTGCCGTCTTTCTGTCCCTTCTGGTGGTGGTCATGCCGAAATTCATCCAGTACTGGTGGGGATGCAAGCCCCTGGAGGCCTCCGAGAAAGGGAGACACCTGACGGCTTTTTTAAAGCAAAAGGGTTTCCGCTACCGCCGCCTGCTCAACTGGCCCATTTTCGAGGGGCGGATGATGACGGCGGGCATTATGGGGATTGTTCCCCGGTATCGGTACATCCTGGTGACCGATGCACTGATGTCCGCCCTTTCCATGGACGAGCTGGAATCTGTTCTGGCCCATGAGATGGGCCATGCCCGATATTTTCATTTGCTCTTTTACGTCCTGTTCTTTGTGGGGTTCATGGTTATTTCATTCGGGTTATCGGATGTTTATATTTATATGGCTTATGTATGGTCTCCTCTGGCGGCGCTCATCTCAGAAGACGACGACCGGTCCATGACCCTCTTCTATCTTTCGGTGTCGGTTCCCATGTTGTTGACCCTCTTAATTTATTTCCGTTACATCATGGGTTTTTTCATGCGCCATTTTGAACGCCAGGCCGATCTTTACGCCGCAACGATCATGGGAACACCCGCATTCATCGTCAGTGCCCTTGAAAAAATTGCCTACTTGAGCGGAAAATCCCGTGATGTCCCCAACTGGCACCATTTCAGTATTGGGCAACGGGTCGCCTGTCTTTTAAAAACCCTGGAAGTACCTAGATTGGTCAGGAAACAGAACCGTTTCGTGCTGATATCTTTCCTGGTTTACCTGGCGGGTATCGGTTGCCTGGGTTACTACCTCAATTTCGGGGATTTGAAGACGCATCTGGCATATGATCTGGTCAGCAAAGAGCTGAGTCGCAAACTCGAGGAACACCCCCGGAATATAAGCCTGGCCATGAACCTGGCCATGGTTTACCAGCGCATGGGAAAAGAGGCCGCAACCATTGCTCTCTATGAGCAGATCATCGGGTGGAACCCCGGTCAGGCGGTGGCATTGAATAATCTGGCCTGGATGATGTTGACCGCTTCAGACCCTGATTTCATGAATAACACCCGGGCGCTGGCATTGGCCCGAAAAGCCGTGGCCCTGCAGCCTGTCCCCCAATTTCTGGACACCCTGGCCGAAGCCTGCTACCAAAATGGTTTGAAGGACGAAGCCATCAAAATTATTCAGGAAGCCATTCTGAAGGCTGATGAAAACAGAGACTATTATGAAAGCCAGTTGCGAAAATACCGTTTTCGAGGAGGTAACTGAAATGACTGTAAAGATTTCCCTTGAGGGATGTTTCCCTCCCATCCCCACGCCCTTTGACATCAATGGCAGGGTGGACCATGAACATCTGGCTGCCAACCTTGAGCAATGGCAGAAAACCCCGCTAAAAGGATTTGCCGTACTGGGGTCCAACGGTGAATCGGTCCTGCTCACAACAGAAGAAAAGGTGGAAACCTGGCGGACAGCGGGGAAGGCCATCGCTTCAGACCGACTGTTTATCGCGGGATGTGGTTGTGAATCAACCGCAGAGACCCTGGAATTGACCGAAAAGGCGGCCGCCGCGGGGGCCCATGCCGCCATGATCGTGACGCCTCATTATTATAAACCGAGGATGGACCACGTGGCCCTGTGTACCCATTACACCTTCCTGGCGGATCGATCCCCCATTCCCATCATTTTGTACAACGTGCCCGGGTTCACCGGTGTCGATCTGGAAGCCCGAACCATCATCGAACTGGCGGCGCACCCCAATATCATCGGCCTGAAAGAGAGTTCGGGCAATGTGGTGAAGATGGGGCAGGTGGTGCATGCTGCGGGCGACCATTTCCAGGTTCTGGCGGGTTCCGGGAGTTTCCTGCTCCCGGCCCTGTCGGTGGGTGCCGTGGGCGGCGTCATGGCCCTGGCCGCCGTGGCGCCATATGACCTGCAACAAATTGTGGACTGTTTTTCCAACGGTGAGATGGAAAAGGCGCGGAAAATCCAGCTCAGGCTCATTGCCCCCAATGCGGCTGTCACTACCGGTTTCGGGATCGCCGGGCTCAAAGAGGCTCTGGATTTGATGCGCATGTATGGCGGCCCGGTACGTTCCCCCTTGCGGTCGCTGAACAAAGGGCAGCGTGAAGAACTGAAAAAGATCCTGAAAAAATCCGGCATCTTGGGGTAATATGCTCCAGAGGATTTTCCAAACAATTCTCTTAACGGTTGTACAGGCGTAACTTGACAATCGGCGCTATGGCATCAAAATCTTTGTCATTGTGGAGGAGCAGAAGGTTTTGATCCAGGGCGATTTGAGCAATGAGACAGTCAATGGTGCTGCGGATTGTGACGCCTTTCTTGCGGCAGCGGAAATAGATTCGCGCTGCATCCTCATAAGTTTTCACGGGGTCTTGTGGGTGAAAGAATCTCTGGCATGAAAGATAATCTTTCAAAAGGGCATATTCCTTTTCCGATTTTGCGCCTTGCAGTACTTCCTGGTAGATGACGGACGTGATTCCAAAGGGTATATCGTGGGTCAGCACCTCACGCATCTGATTTGTGGGGCCGTTGGAAATACCCTTAAAGAGGTCAATCAATACGGATGTATCAACGAGGATCATCTTCCCTCCCGCAAACTTTTGTGGTCATAGCTTTCCGAAAAATCAATTTTTCCGTCCAGATCGAGCAGATTCAATCGCTTACGGGTAATTACGAATTCCCGTAATGCATTTGAAATCACTTCCTTTTTTGTCTTAGCGCCGCTCAAAACCATCGCTTCTTCCACAAGGGCGTCATCCAGAACAATATTGGTTCTCATAATACACCTCCTTTGGTGTTTT
>JABGPV010000362.1 GCA_018644785.1 Deltaproteobacteria bacterium
TTCCCAAAACGCGCTGCAGCCCTCATGCAACAAAGCATGGTGGAGGAAAAGGTATAGACCCGTGTACCCACATCCTGAAGGTCAACGATCAATGTGTCGATGAGGTCAAACATCCGAGGATCCGGATCCCTTGATTCGGCGTAAAGGCTGAATACGGGAATATCCAGGACCCCATCCTGGGTATGGGGGGTTTCAACCATATTGTCCTGGTCTTCGCCCCCATAGCCGTGCTGTGGCCCGAAAAGCGCCCGAAGCTGCCCGGGAAGCCGTTTGGCAAGGACATCCCGAGCGGTTTCAAGCATCCGGTTGAGCGACGCCTGATTTGAAAGAAGGCCGAGTCGCTCCCCCTTAAAGCGGGTCCACTCTCCTTCGGTTAAACGATCAAGGCCGGTAAGGACATTTTTCATATGATAGCCATTTTCCTATTCTGCCGTATTCGGGACCATAGTAAGCCATATATATTTTCTTTTCAAGGCCCCCCATGCTTACCGGGAATTGCCATGCTTGTCTGGGGGTTTTTTGCCTTTCCCGCACCGTGTTCCCATGCAGCCGACTTTAACTCACTAAAAGGCAATGGTGTGGATGTTCTTTTTCCTCCCGCACTCGAGCAGGCCGCCAAAGAGACCGCTCAAATGACACCCCAAATCAAGAAAGACCTTCAGGAAACCTTCAACTGGCCTTTCAGTTTGAACCCCACGGTCATTCTCATGGAAAATTCCCAGCGTTTCCGCCAGATGACCCACAGTCCCCTCGTGGTGGGTTTTGCCATACCCGGAAAAAATCTTGTGGTCATCGATTACGCCAGAATCAGAAACCCCTTGAAATTTCGAAATATCCTGAAACATGAACTCTGCCACCTGCTCCTTCACGAACACGTGAATAATGTTCCTGTTCCACGATGGTTTGACGAAGGCATTGCCCAGTGGGCCAGTAATGGCGTAATGGATATTCTCCATGACCCAAAGGATGCCCTTTTGCCGAAAGCCGCCTTTTCTGATCACATCATCCCATTGGGAACCCTGAATAAGGGGTTTCCCGGAAACGCGAATGCTTTGCGTCTGGCCTATGAAGAGAGCAGAAGTTTCATTGACTACATCATCAGCACCCATGGAAAGCCGGGATTGCTTGAAATTCTCGGGTTCATGAAAAACGGCGCCACCCTGCGAAAGGCCATTCTTCAGGCGCTTGGCACCCCCCTTTACAAAATTGAAGAAGACTGGCGGGCATCCCTCAAACAGAGCATTGTGTGGTTTGCCCATCTGAGCTATTACTTATACGAAATCCTCTTTGCCCTGGGCGGGTTGATGGTGGTTTATGCCTTCATTAAAGTGTTGCGAAAAAAAAGGGCCTATATGGAAGAAGAGTAGCATATGAAAAGGTTTGGTTGATATTTTCGGCCAGGTATGCCAAAGTTCCCAAACCGTGATGAGCTTGCAGACAGGTTTTCATTGAAAGGAGCCAACAAGCATGGATTTTCCCCATTTATTTTCCCCCATCACCATCCAGAACATGGAATTGAGAAACCGGATTGTCATGACCGCCATGCATCTGGGGTATACCCCAAAGGGGGAGGTCACTGACCCGCTCGTTAATTTTTACGCCGAAAGAGCCAGAGGGGGCGTCGGCCTTGCCATTGTGGGAGGATGCCCCATTGATGAATTCGGCGGCATGGTGGGCATGATCGCCCTCCATGACGACCGTTTTATCCCCGGGTTGAAGCGACTTACCGATGGGGTTAAAAACCATGGCGCCAAAATCGCTGCTCAGCTCTATCAGGCCGGGCGGTATACCCATTCGGCCATGATCGGCGGCCGAAAACCCATATCCGCTTCCGCCGTCCGTTCCAGACTGACGGGAGAAACCCCCAGGGCGCTGGCGCTTGAGGAAATTCCCGGCGTTCAGGACAAATTCGCAGAAGCGGCCGTTCGGGCACGGGAAGCGGGATTTGATGCCGTTGAAATCCTGGGAAGTGCCGGATACCTCATCAGCCAGTTTCTTTCACCCATTACCAACCTGCGTGAAGACGAATACGGGGGCTCCTTTGAAAACCGCATGCGGTTCGGTATCGAAACCATTTCAGAAGTTCGAAAGGCCTTAGGCCCCGATTTTCCGATCCTGCTGCGTATCGCCGGCAATGATTTCATGAAAGGGAGCAACACCAATCGTGAGGCAAAACTATTCGCCGCGGAAGCCGAAAAGGCGGGCATCGATCTCTTTAACGTCACGGGCGGCTGGCATGAAACGCGTGTGCCCCAGTTGACCATGGGAGTCCCCAGAAAAGCCTACGTTTACCTGGCCAGAGGGGTCCGTTCCGCTGTATCGGGGCCGGTCATTTCCAGCAACCGCATCAATGATCCCAAGGCAGCCGAAGAAGTCCTTCGAAGCGGCGGCGCAGACCTTGTGACCATGGCCAGAGGGCTTCTGGCAGACCCCAATTTGCCCAACAAAGCCCGCACTGGGAAATCCCGTCTCATCTACCATTGTGTGGCGTGCAACCAGGGGTGTTTTGACTCCATTTTCCAGGGACGTCCCGCCACCTGCACGGTGAACCCGCGGGCCGGACGAGAGGCCGAACTGCAGATAAAGCCCGCGCCAAAATCCCGTAAAATAATCGTTGTGGGCGGGGGTCCGGCCGGTATGACCCTGGCTTGTACCGCCAAAGACCGGGGGCACCATGTGATTCTCATGGAGAAAAGCGATAAGCTGGGCGGCCAGATTCTTCTAAACCATTCAATCCCCGGACGCCAGGAGCTGGAGACGGCGGCCATCGACCTGATCCATAACCTTCAGGACAAGGGCGTGGAGACGATTATGGAAAAAACGGCAACGCCGGACATCATCCGCGAGATGGCGCCGGATGTGGTGGTGGTGGCTCCCGGTGCTCAACCGGCCACACCGAAGATCAAGGGCATCGATGGCGACAATGTGATTCAGGCCTGGGAACTGCTTGGAAAAAATGCGGAAACAGGGAAAAATGTAGTGGTTCTCGGTGGAAATGCCGTGGGCCTTGAAACCGCCCTGTTTCTGGCAAACCAGGGAACCCTGTCTCCCGAAGTGCTTCACTTTCTCATGGTAAACCGCGCCGAAACACCCGAAACATTGACAAAGTTGCTCGACCGGGGAAGCAAGCAGGTCACGGTGGTTGAAATGACCAAAAAAGCAGGCGCCGATGTGGGGCTGACCACCAAATGGACCCTTATGGGGGAATTGAAGCGCCTCGGCGTGAAAATTACAACGCAAACCGAAGCTGTGGGGATAACACCGGAAGGCCTTCAGGTGGAAGATGAACAGGGGCCGGGGTTTATCCCTGCGGATACCGTTGTGCTCGCTGTGGGGTCAAAGGCGGAAAATAGCCTGGTGAAAGAATTGGAGGACCAGGTGCCTGAAATCCATGTGATCGGAGACGCCAAAAAACCGCGAAACCTACCGGCTGCCATTCGTGAAGGATTTCAACTGGGGTTAACGCTTTAAGGGTTAAGATTATGACCCAGGTCATTGCCATTTCCAATCAAAAAGGGGGGGTGGGAAAAACAACCACCGCCGTGAATCTTTCTGCCGCCATCGCCGCTGCTGAAAAATCATGTCTTCTGATTGATTGTGATCCTCAGGGGAATGCCACCACCGGATTGGGGCTGGATATCAGCGAAATGTCCCACGGTCTCTATGGTGTTTTAATGGGAACTTCTTCCCTGGAAGATGCCATCACCGAGACCGCACTCCCCCACCTTCACCTTCTGGGTGCTACCCACGAACTCATCGGCGCCGAAGTGGAGATGGTTTCCATGACCGCTAAGGAATTTCTCCTGAGAAAGCACATTTCGGCACTTCGAAAACGCTATGATTATATATTTCTCGATTGCCCCCCCTCACTCGGCTTCCTCACCATCAATGCCCTCACGACATCGGCATCCGTCCTCGTGCCCCTTCAATGCGAGTATTATGCCCTGGAAGGATTATCCAAACTGCTGACCACCGTGAAAGCTATCAAGAAAAGACTCAACCCCGTACTCAGGCGCGTCGATATTTTGCTGACCATGTATGACAGGCGCAATAACCTCTCCCGTCAAATCGAGCAGGAAGCCCGCGCGCTCTTCAATGAGCGGGTGCTGAAAACGGTGATTCCTCGAAATGTCCGCCTGAGTGAAGCGCCCAGTTATGGCAAACCCATCATCCTTTATGACATACGATCGCGGGGCGCACAGAGTTACCTGTCTCTGGCGCGTGAAATACTTGAAAGAAAGAAGGCACCATGACAAAACGAAAAGCCCTGGGAAAAGGGTTATCGGCCCTGATTCCCGACGGCCACGATCTGGATGAAAAAGAAGAGCAGTTTTTTCTCTGCCCCGTCGCGGCTATTGAACCCAACCCAAACCAACCCCGGCAACGGTTTCTGGCCCATGAACTGGATGAACTTGCCGCTTCCGTTCGTGAAAAAGGCATCTTGACCCCGCTGCTTGTGAACAAGACCGAAGCCGGCTACCAGCTCATAGCCGGTGAGAGACGCTGGCGGGCTGCCCAAATGGCAAGGCTTGAACGGGTTCCTGTTGTGGTGAAGGACGTAACCTCCTCGGAGTCACTGGAACTGGCGCTCATCGAAAACATTCAGAGAAAAGACCTCAACCCCATTGAAGAGGCCCTGGCCTGCAGAAAATTGATGGAAGACACGGCATCGACCCAGGAAATGTTGTCACG
>JABGPV010000363.1 GCA_018644785.1 Deltaproteobacteria bacterium
CGAATTACCGGACCATACGCTACACCACGAGACCATGCGGGTGGAAGACGGGGTAGTAGACCTTCAGACGACCTTTGAAGGGATGGGGTTTCAAAGCCTGAAAGCCAATGTGAACCTGTCCGCACCTTCGCTGGGATTATCGCGCAGTCAGAGAAAGATTACGGTAAAAGGCGCTCGAATCGATGGCAACATCCAGTTTGGGAAAGGTTTTCTGGTTGCGTCTTTGTCTGACATGACCCTGGACTATCCCCCAATGAACCTGTCAGGGGTCTTTAAAAAGGAAGATGATACGCCACGGGTGAGCATTCACCTTGAGGGAAAAGACGTGGATGTGCCGGCGCTTCGTTCCTGCGCCCTGGATCTGGCGGGGGATATTTCACCTGTTAAAGATATTTTTGAGGTCATCAGGGACGGAAACGTCCCGTCCATAACGGTCGATGCAAAGGGAAAATCCCTGGCGGATCTGGGCAATCTGAATGCCTATACCATCGAAGGCCTTATGCGAAAGGGGAAGATTTCCCTGACAGATCCGAGTCTTAACCTGATGGATGTAGAGGGAAGTGCTCTGATCTCAAATGGGATCCTCAGCGGGGGGAGGCTTCGGGCAAAATTAAATAAAATCAAAGGGACAGAAGGTATCCTTACGGTAGCGCTCAAAGATGGCGCCGCGCCGTTTCACCTGAACATCCAGGTGGACGCAGATCTGGCCGAGGCCCATACCGTTTTAAAACGGCTTATAACAGAGGGCACCTTTGCAAAAGACCTTCACCATATCCAATCCATAGAGGGTCAGGCCGCGGCACAGTTGAAACTTGACCAAAATCAAAGCGGCCTCCTGGTGGATGTGAATGGTTCATCCTGCCGTCTGAAAGCCCACTACCGCTCCCTGCCGTTACCCATGACCGTTAAAAGCGGCAGGATTCATTACCGGGAAAATCATATCCAGCTGCGTGAACTGACAGGCACCTATGGTCAATCTGAATTTTTTATAGAATCAGGTCTGTTAGACTGGAAGAATAAACCGCAAATAGAGATTGCATCTGCAAAGGCCACGGTATTAATGGAGCAGGTTTATCCCCTCATTTCCGCCATGGAAGGCCCCGGCAAATGGCTGAAAAAGTTGGACAACGTCAAAGGCCGGGTGTCCATTCATTCCCTGACCCTGAAAGGTCCGCTGAAAACCCCTGCCGCCTGGCAGTATCAAACCGATTTACAAGTGGAAAAACTGTTTCTGAACGCCGCGTTTTTGCCGGGACCGCTCAAGGCACAAAAAGCACGGTTGAACGTGAACACGGGGGGGATTCGCATCAGCAATGCTGAGGTCAGTATCCTGGATGCAGACTTCAGCATGGCGGGTAAATTGGCGGGCCCCGTGCAAGATCTGAAACGTTTTGAAACCACCCTGTCAGGAACCCTGGGGCCTCAAGGGATGCAATATCTCTACGAAACCCTAGAACTGCCCGAGGACTTTCTACTGCGAACACCCTTGACGTTTCAATCGGGTCGTGCCCTCTGGGAGAAGGACACAAGCGTATCATTCGGGGGAGATATGCTTTTCCCCGATGGACCCAGCGTGTCCATGGATGTTTCTTATGGGCTTTCAAAATTGAATATTCGAAACCTGGTGGTGGAGGATGATGCCGCAAGGGCTTCTCTTGCTATGCTGGCTCACGAAGAACTGGTAGACCTTAATTTTTCGGGAAAATGCCAGAAATCGACCCTGGACGGAATTTTCGTAAAAAACCATGTTTTGGACGGTTGGATTGAGGGCGACATATCCGCCCGGGTATTGCCCATGCTATCATTTTCCACCTCGGCAGAAGGGTTTCTCACAGGAAAAGACATCCCTGTTTACCCGATGGCGCTGCCCGCAAGAATTGAGGACTTTTCTTTGCACGCCGAAGGTCAACGGCTCCGTTTTGATTCGGTTCGGATGGTTCTGGGTGAAAACAGACTCGCCATGAATGGCACGGCTGATCTTTCAACGGAAGACCCCAGATTTGATGTGGACATTTCCACTGATAACGTTAACCTTGACAAAATCCTGGCATTCCTGAAAAAATCTGATGACACCGCCGTGAATAAGGATGATAAAGACCCCTGGCATTTCCCCGTTCGAGGTACAGCCCATTTAATGTGGGACAGTTTGAAAATCGGCGGGTACACCTGGCAGCCTTTTCAAGGGGAAATCATTGTGGGTCCTGAAGGCATCCGGGTTACCGTAGAAAACGCCAGGCTGTGCGGCATCTCGTCGCCGGGGGTTTTACGTATCAAGAAAGATGGCATTGGACTCAATTTTCGATTGAAGGCTGAAAAACGTGATCTGAACCAATCTATAACCTGTCTCACCCACAAGCGGGTCAGTGCCGAGGGCACGTTTGATCTGGAGGGAAAAATCAAAGGAGAGGGCAATTGGAACAATCTTTTCGAAAAGCTTGAAGGACCTATTGTTGTTTCTTCCGCCGAGGGCCGGGTTAAACAGGATCCGGCACTGGCACAGGTGCTATCGGTTTTAAGCGTCACGGATATCTTTAAGGGCAAACTTCCCACCCTTGAAAAGGATGGATTCCCTTATGATTTGATACAGATTAAAGCGAACCTGAAAAATGGCAAAATTCACATGCAAAAGGGCCTTATGAACAGCCCCGCCATGGACCTTGTTTTTCATGGGGACGTGGATCTCTTGAATGAACAGCTCGACCTCACCATGCTCGCGTCCCCGTTTACCTTGACGGATCGCTTAATCAGGTTTATTCCGGTGGTGGGGTACATTCTGGGCGGAACACTGATTTCCGTTCCCGTCAAAATCGACGGCCCTTTGAAAGACCCGAAAGTCCGGATCCTTCCCTTTTCGGAGATTGGATCCGGCGTGTGGGGAATACTGAAAAGAACCCTTGAAACCCCGGTCAAGATTGTTGAGCCGTTTGTGGGAGAGGAAGAAAAAACCAAAGACAAAGAAGATGGATCAATATTCTGGTAAATATTTTTTCCGGAGGATAAAAAGATGAGAATTGGAAGTATTGTTTTACTGCTGTTGCTTCTGGCTGCCTGCGTACCTGCAAAGACATGGATCAGCAGCCCTTCTACACAACAGGTGCAAAATGCTGATTTCAGTGCTCGACTGACACCCCTTAAACGGGATAAGGCGCATTTCGTATCATTCAGGCTTTTCATTGACAACAAGACAGGCCGGAACCTGAAAATTGACTGGAACCAGACGCGGTATCTTGTAAATGGAAAATCCTATGGCAAGATGGTTTTTCCGGACATTGACCCGGCGACCATCAAGACCTCGATTCCACCGGCCATCATTCCGGCGAATGGTACTTTCAACAAGGAAGTCTTTCCCCTCAAACTGGTCGCCTTTGCGCCCATGCGGCAGGAAATTCTAGATAAGGAAGGACGGGGGCTTTTCCCCGGTCCACTTCCGGAAGGAAAGAACAGTGTCGATCTGGCAATCTACGAAGGAGACCGTCTAATGAGGCAGAGAATTACCGTGGATATCAAACAGGAGTGATTCAAGTGGCAAGTAACGAGTGAAAAAAGGCGAGTGATGACCGGCGGGCTGGCAATTTACTTGACAAAACTGAAATTCAGCGGTTAGGAATAGTCGAAATAATTTTTTAAAAAAGAATAGTCAGGAGCAAGACAATGAAGATGAACCCCATCGCAAAAGAACTTAACGGAATCATTCAGAACGGCAACACTCACGTATATGACATGCTGAGCAACGTGGGGAAAAACCTGTTTTTCCCAAAAGGCATCCTTTCACAGGGCGCGGAGGCCAAGGAAAAAGCCCACAGATTCAACGCCACCATCGGTATGGCCACGGAAAAAGGAGATACCATGTTTCTCCCTTCCATCATGGCCATGCTCAATGACATTTCCCCCAGGGAAGCGCTGACCTACGCCCCCTCTTTCGGTATCATGCCCCTCCGTGAGGCTTGGAAAGAAGAAATATACCGAAAAAATCCTTCGTTGGCGGGAAAGGAAATCAGCCTGCCGGTGACCTGCAATGCCATCACCCATGCCTTGAGTGTGGTGTCGGACATGTGGGTGGACCCGGGTGATGTCATTATCCTGCCCGACAAAATGTGGGGCAACTACAATCTGATTTTTGGCGTTAGAAAAGGCGCCGTCATTAAAAATTATACTTTTTTTGACCCACAGGGCGGTTTCAACATGAACGCTTTCAAAACCTGTGTTGAAAAAGAAGCCGGGGAGCGGGATAAGATCATTGTACTGCTCAATTTCCCCAACAACCCCACCGGGTACACGATCTCATCAGAAGAAGCGGACGGCATCGCCGATATTCTGGGAAACATTGCCAAAGGCGGAACCCATGTGGTGGCCTTTACGGATGATGCCTATTTTGGCCTTTTTTATGAAGAAGCGGCCATGAAGGAATCCATTTTCACCAAACTTCTGGACCGTGATCCCAATCTCCTTGCTGTCAAGCTGGACGGGGCCACCAAGGAAAACTTTGTGTGGGGGCTACGGGTCGGCTTTGTGACTTACGGCTGTCCCATCAATGGAGAATCAAGACCCTTTTACGATGCGCTGGAGAAGAAAACCGCGGGGGCAGTCAGGGGGTCCATATCCAACGCGTCGCACCTGAGCCAGGAACTGGTCTTGAAATCACTGCAATCC
>JABGPV010000364.1 GCA_018644785.1 Deltaproteobacteria bacterium
GGAGCATTTCGTTCGTGGTGCCAATTAATTTGGCAGCGGCGTCATAACCGAGCTGGAATTGTATCAGATTCACCATTTCCTCATCGAGGGAAACTCCTGAAATGGATTCACGGTAATTCTCGAGATGAGTCACCATTGCGGTGTGATGGTCATAGCTCATACCGGCGTGCCGGACCTTATTTCCCACGTCACTGACCATGGAATTATAGAAATTGTCAAAAGTTGTGGTATTGGTGCTCATCATGAGGGCATTCTGCAGCTCGGCAATGGCGATGGCGTTGCTGTTGTCCCCCGGTGATCCGGCAGCTGTTCCGGAAGCGGCAATCTTATCAGCGGAGATGTTCGAATCCACTGCAAAGTCATTTCCCGCCAGGGTCCCGGAAAAGAAGTCTCCACCAGCCGTACCGCTCTGGTCAAAACCGCTTCTGTGTAAATAGTTAATCCCATTGCCACCATCGATACGTTTGGTAATGGTAAATTCCGTGGTGGTACCAACGCCGGAATCAGCGGAATCGGTTGCATCTCCCGCCACGACATTGGCTATTGTCAGGGTAGCCCCTCCGGTTACGGACGCATCGAAGTCAGCCTCGGCGGCAATCGCTGTTGCCGTCAAGGAGGCAACCCGAGCCGCTGTATCACCTGCTGATATGGCAACTACTATCTCGTTGCCTCCCGGAGCCCCGCCTCCTCCATCTATGTTATACCAGACATTATAGTCTGCCGTAGGTGAGCTAATGGTAAAATAATCTCCCGTGGTCAGCGTAGAGGCGGCGCCCGTAACCACCTCCGTGGATTCAACGCCCTTTATGCCATTTACGAGATCCTCCATATTTCCTTTGTACTCCGGTATGATGACGTCTCTCACCTCAATCCATCCCTTTAGCTTCCCACCGGAGATTTTGCTGTTAATACTCACCGTCGGATCAGAAGCCCATACAACATCTCTATGCCCTGAGTCACTGATCATGGTGGACAAGGTCGAGGCGTTAGAACCGTTCACCAGGCTACGTCCATCGCTCAGACTGACATTGATGTTTCCGCTGCTCTCTTCATAGGTGGTAACATCCATCATCGAACTGAGCTCTTTCACGGCCGAATCGCGCGCATCCCGGAAGTCATTGGCATGGGAACCTCCTCCTTCGGCCTCAATTATCTTTTGATTGAGATCGGCAATCTCCCCCGCTTTCAGGTTTATTTGATCAACAGTGGTCGCTATGGAGATATCCAAATCAGCCTGAAGTGGTGAGAACTTATTATAGGTGTTCCGGAATTCAAAAGCCAGGGTTTCAGCACTGCCCAAGAGGGCTATTCTCTCAACATTGCCTGAGGGATCGTTGACCAGATCCTGCCAGGCATTCCAAAACTCGCCCATTGTCTTGTTCAATCCACTATCCGAACTCTCGTCAAGAATTATTTCCACCCTTTCAAGGGCGGTTTTTTGGGCATCCCATCTTCCCGTCTCCTCATTTTCATTGTCGATCTGAGTTCCCACAAACCCGTCATAAACCCTTTTGGAGTCCCTGGCGTTTACGCCCGTGCCGACCAAACCTTGAGAAGTCATCGTCGGCGCGTTCGCCTGCATATTTACCGTCTGACGCGAATAGCCCGGGGTATTTACATTGGCGATATTGTGCCCGGTCACCTCGATCCCCTTCTGCTGGGCCAAAAGAGCCTGGGTTCCTGTTTGCAATACTCCATATATACCGCTCATATTTAACTCCTCATGCTACCTTCGTGCATTCTCGCGTTGGCTGCGGTTTGGTTTTGCTTACAGCACTATATCAATTATCGGCAATAAACAGATAAATCTTTAGTCCCGCTTAACCCCTATTCCTGAAGAGCCCTGATGATCATCTGGGAAACATGGGGCAATGGGACAACCTTCTTGGCTGCTCCGAGCTCTATAGCCTCCTTGGGCATCCCGAATACGACACATGTCGCTTCATCCTGAGCTATGGTGTAGGCGCCGCTTTCCTTCATTTCCAACAACCCTTTGGCCCCGTCGGCCCCCATGCCTGTGAGTATTGCGCCCACCGCGTTATTTCCCGCGCTTTTGGCTACGGATCGGAAAAGGACATCAACACTCGGTCGCTGATAATGAATCAGCGGGCCGTCCTTTACCCTCACCACATAGTTTCCACCGCTCCTCCTGAGCACCATATGGTGATTGCCCGGGGCCAACAGGGCTACGCCGGGAATCACATGATCATTGTCACGTCCCTCACGCACTTTCATGGGACATACATCATTGAGCCTTTGGGCAAATCCGGCTGTGAAGGTCTCCGGCATATGCTGCGCAATTACCGTTCCCGGGGTGGTCACCGGCAGGCCGCTGAGAACCGCCTCTATGGCCTTTGTTCCGCCGGTGGAGGCCCCTATGGCAACAATTTTGTGGGTTGTTTTGAAATTGATGGGTCCTATTTGGGCCTTTTTAACGCCCGGGACCTGGTTTTCAGTGCGAGCCTCTACTCTCGCCGATGCGGCCACCCTGATAGCGCGAGCCAGGTCCCGGGAAATATTCTTTGTAGAATATGCCGAACCCGGTTTACAAAAGACTTCTATGGCGCCTAAGTCCAAGGCCTTGAGCGCTGTATCACTGTTTTCAGGGGTCAAAGAGCTCACCACAACCACGGGCATGGGGAAATGTTTCATCAGTTTTGAAAGGAATGTAAGGCCATCCATTTTGGGCATTTCGATATCGAGGGTGATTACATCCGGGCGCAGCTTGACGATCTTGTCGCGTGCCACGTAGGGGTTCACAGCGGTCCCGATTACCTCAATATCTCTATGTAGCGATAATTCATCGGTCAAAATCTTACGCACAACCGCGGAGTCATCTACAATAAGGACTTTGATCATGTTTTCCTCCCCTAGTTTCACCAGGGCTACGGCAAAACAACGCCTTTTGGAATTTCCCCATCGATGAACAGGAAAAGAACGCATTGACCCTCTTCAAGATCAAGATTCACCTTGGCTGAAGGTGCGAGCCCATCCGGTATCCCTGCGCCCTTCTTCATCTCCTGATCCGCAGGAAGAACCTTGGGCACGCCTATGTCAAAAACCACCTCATCCCCCGCAATAACGGGGAGAAGATTGCCGCAAATGACGTTCATCGTCTCTTGGAGGGCATCAGATCGGTGGTCTTCTGTGGTCTCATCACCATCGTCAAGGCCTAACATGTTGGCGGCCAACTCCTGCAGGACTACATTTGAAACCGCCATAGCCAGGGTCCCTGAAAAAGGACCTGTAAACGAAACACTTCCTGAAACCGTAGAATCTCTTGGAAGATCCGCTCCACCTTCATGGGAAAAGGCGAACATAAAGGCCAGTTTCTCTAATGTGTCAATCGCCACCTGAGACATTTTCTCTTCAAGTTCAGCGCTCATCATTCTCTCCGAGTCCTAGAACACCATTTATGGTATCGCGAACGATTTCTGCCGAAAACGGCTTGTGAATGAAGACGGCGCCCTTGTGCTCCAATCGTTCTATGCGCGCCTTGCTCCCTTCGGTAGACACAACAATGACCGGGATCCCTTTCATCTCAGGCTCTTGCTGCATGCGGTCTATCATCTCCTCGCCGTTCATGACCGGCATATTGATGTCCACGATGGCCAGGTCTATCCATTGCTCACCCAGAACATCGAGCCCTTCCTGACCGTTTCCGGCCTGGTGGATATTTCCCAAAGGGACCTCGGTCATACGCAGAGTCTTTATGATCATAGAGCGCATGACCCCGCTGTCATCTACAATAAGGATATTAATGGCCACTCTAAAACTCCTTTTGAAATTTCCCCGAATCCTGAACTTCGGAACTCTAACCACCTGATTAGCCTCCTAACGAAAACCGCTTTCCAAGCGAAACCCGGGTCTAAACAGCATCAGCCAGCTCTTCCGCCCATTCTACCGTCTGGCTGGCAATCAGCTCAAGCTGAGTGGGTTTAATACCCAACCTTTTTGTTGCCGATACAGAGGGCTCATAATGAAGTCCTTCTACGCCGATTCCGATCCCGATCATAAGACATAATACATTAGCCACATGGACGATATCGGTCATGGCACTTGTTTCGGGGGCGGAGTCCGGGTCGTGGTGCCACCTCACGGCACTGACGAGTTTCGGCGGAAATGACCAACTCTCCAGCATCAGCGACCCTATTTCAGCATGGTCTGTTCCGAGCACCTCTTGCTCCGCCATCTGAAAAGGGATTCCCCGGGCCGCCACCTTCTCGATCTCCTTGAGTTCCTTTTCCACAAACCCGCCTAAAATCAGCTTTCCAAGGTCATGCAAAAGAGCGGCCGTAAAGATTTCATCGCTTTCGGCAACTTTCAGTTCCCTCATCAGACCCTCTGCCGTAACGGAGACCGCAACCGAGTGTTGCCAAAGCGCACCGGGAGGCAAATCGTATCCGGGAATTTGCCGGTCTGTTATGGCACTGACACATGCGGCCATTACCAGTTTAGAGAGCCTTTTCCACCCCAGCATGGCGATGGCATGCCGCACTGAACCCACCTTGGAGGGAATGCCGAAATAGGCTGAATTTGTCAGTTTCAGGAGATTGGCGGTAAGGCTTGGGTCCTGTTTCAACAATTGTTCCACTTGACCTGCGCTCGAATCAGGATCATCAAGGAGC
>JABGPV010000365.1 GCA_018644785.1 Deltaproteobacteria bacterium
ATTCTCCTTTTCTTTTTGGAAAATAACAAGTCATTATGAAGGTCCGCATATCATCACCTTTGTAATGTTATGCAGCCCAAACTGCAATTTGTTGCCAAAAAACTACCTATCAGTCGATGCAGATACATTGAGAATATGCCAATTCACCAATACGTGCATTAAGTTAGCATCGCACATCCCCCAGCATTATGCAAGACTGGAAGATGTAACCTTGAATTTCTTGGAAGGTTTTGAAATTTAAGGTTAATATAGGAAACCATGACTTTTGGATTAACAGCCTGGAAAGGTATCGACCACAAGATATAGTGGTATTGAACGATTAATAAAATGGCAAATTCAATTTTGCTCGGTTGTGATATGTGGCTCTTATGTCAACCTGGTATCCACCTGATATATGTTGGAGATATTGCCGGTTTCAAGACAGCCAAAAAGCTGCTATATCCATGAATGAAAAAATAGGGACGTTCTTGATATATTGACATGAGACAATCTTATGAAAGCAAAGTTTCCAACATTGCCAAAGCACGTGCGGTTCTCTGTTACAGGGGGCGCGTCACCTTGGGTTACCCTCCGTCTCCATTGCCAAGGAACTCGGTGTCAGTCCTTCAGCCGTGAGCAGGGCAATATTGCGCGGGCAGAAACTTCTGGGACAAAAGGATTTAGAGGCAATATTGTCGGGAAGTCAATAAATCAAGAACGTCCCTCCTGTCCCACTATATTGAGAATATTCCAAAATTCTTTACATGTCAAAAAAATGGAATACGCCTTACATGTTCCTTGCGACCCCTCAACCTCTGCAACCACTCTGGGAATTCCTGCGACCACAACATATGGGGGTTGGTTAGTTTTCGGCCGATTCCACAGCGACTTCATCGGGTTCAACACCGAGTTTTTCAGCGGCTTCTATTCGGGCGGTTTCGTCGTTATCACTTGAAATTGTAACTTTTGTTTGCAGCATTTATCACCAATACAAGGATATAGCGTGCGTATCTTTAGCGCTTCTTAATTGCCTTTTTTGATTTTTTAACACCTGCCTTTTTTGGTTTCTTAACGCCTTTCTTGCCGGGCTTGGCCTTGGATGAAATTTTGGCTTTTCCCATCTGTCCCGCCAAAGCATCTTTAACAAGCTTCAATTCCTTTAGGAGCAAAGAACAATTGGAACCACTGTCCCCTGCGCCACGCTGAGTTTCGCTTTGGGAAAGTCTTTTCAGGGCTTCCTCGAGCCTTTCGGCACCAAAGGAAATTGCATTCTCCGATAATTCCGACACATGCATGGAGAGTTTTTCGGGATCTTCAGCTGCCGTTTTCTTTTCCAATTGAATAATTTTATCGTTCACCATCACAAGAAAAATGTTAGCAACCTCTTCATAGGAATTTTTGTCTAAACCCAAACGGGTCATAACGTCCTTCTTGTCTTTCAAGATAAGCTTATCATATTTTAGAGCCTCCCGGACCTTCCGCAGTAGATTATTTCTGTCTACCGGCTTAATTAAATAATGCTTACAGCCCCCTCTCGCGGCTTTTGTGATAGTTTCCAAATCCGCAAGAGAAGAGCACATGATCACGGGTATATCTTTCCACTCAGGCAACGCCTTTATCTTATCGAGGAGTTGTAGTCCGCTCATTCCTGACATCATAATGTCGGTGATTACAAGCCTGATCCGGGGATTGGACGTGAGACATTCCAGGGCCTCTTTAGCACTGTGCGCAACGGTGGTCTCGTAACCAGCTTTTTGAAGATGAATGGCCAGTATTTTAGCGTTTACCGGATTGTCTTCCACAATAAGAATGCTCATAGATGTTTCTCCCTTTCGACATATGGTAAATATCCTGGAGTTTTCACTTGCTCATTCAGAAAATCCCTTGCGGATCTCTTCCTTCTCGGCACATTCGGGACAGAAAGTGGCTGTTACGTCTACTCCGCCCATGTCCCTCATATAATTCTCCATTTGTATCCAGTTGCCCGTGCCCGGCCCCCTTCCTGAGTCATCCCTGCTTTTTTGCAAACACAACAAACCGGCAATATATCTTCATATATTTTAAGTTTTCCACCATTCGGCGCAAATTCTCGCCCAGTTCATGGTTATGATCACTAATCATCCCGGCTACCTCCGCCAACCAGACAGCAACAGTACCAGGTCAATTGTTGCTACAGAACACTCCGGTGGATGGTAACCCTTTTGCCGTTTTCAGCGCAAGGGTTTTTACATACGACACTCTTACGGTTAAACACGCCAGGACGAATAACCAAGGGTTAGGTGACGGCGGGATGATGTCAAAAACCACACGTATATGATCTTTTTAGTACACCACGCTGGAACAGGATAAATGAAATGTTTTGAACCGTGTGGCCAACCTGAGCAAAGCCGGGGTTGATGTGGCGGGGGTTCTTGAGGGCCACGAGGTGGGCCGCTATCTCTGAAAGGCATAGTAGGGGCAAGGGTTGAAAAACACAATGCCGGGTTCATGATTTAAAAAAACACCCGAGGATTTGACGTACAGCTATGTCAGGATTAGACCAAAATAGCCTTGATTTCCAAACTGTCGCGACATGTCAGACCTCATCTATGGGGCCATCCCAACCCCTTTGAAAACACGCTTGATCCTTTCAAACCAACATACACCTTGTGGTCCTTTTTCCTTGACCTACAATCCGGCTTTTTCTAAAAAAGCAAAGTCTTATCACCTCACCATCACCCATCGGCGTCGCATATGATTTCCACCATGGTGACGTCATCGCTCTGGGATTGCCCGCCACAAAATTTATCAACGGCCGTTCTTACGTCTTCCAGCAAATGATCCCCCCGGTTTCGGTTCAGGCATTCTTGGAGACGTTCTTCACCGAACATTTCACCATCCGTTCTTATGGCCTCGGTCACACCGTCGGAGAAGGCACACAAGCGATCTCCCTCGGCAAGGGGGGTGATCTCAACGGTGCTGTCCAGCGTATCATTATCCACCACGCCCAAAGGCAGATTGCGGGATTTCAAACGTTTTTTGACACCGCCCTCATTTTCAAGGATAAAAATATCGGGGACGGCCCCGCTCCATACGGTAGCCGTACCCCCGGCCGTATCCATTTGAACCAGGGCGGCCGCAAGGAATATGTTTGCGGGAAGCATTTCTTTCAATTTCCGATTCAATTCCATTGCGATCTCATTGATGGCACATCCCTTGGCCGACATGGCATAAAAGATCTCGGAGGCGGGTACAGCGCCCATGGCGGCGGAAAGGCCGTGGCCGGTGAAATCACCCATGATGACGTTTACGGCACCCGAGGGACTGCGGGCGATCAACAGGATATCCCCGCTGAAAATAGCCATGGGGGATGTCCAAAATTTGACATTGCTTTCCTCCGTGTTCCCCCGGTGGACGATCTGGGAATATATTTTCTCAGCAAAGGCCATTTCCCGGTCTTTTTCGTCGAGCATGATTCCGAGCTCTCTTTTTTGTTCGTTTACTGTTTCGTACAGGGAGCATATGCGCATCATTGCATCAATTTTTGCGTTCAGGATCGTAGGGGTAACAGGTTTACTCAAAAAATCGTCGGCACCGGCCTCTATGCATTTAGCGAGGTCTTTTTCATCTTCCAATGAGGTCAAACATATCACCGGAATAAAGGATGCTCCCGCCTTTTCCTTTATGATCCGCGTTGCCTCATAACCATCCATAACCGGCATCATTATGTCCATTATTACAAGATCCGGTTTTTCCTTTTCAAAAATATCGACCCCTTCCTGCCCGTTTTGTGCGGTGAAGGGTGTGTGCCCATTTTTGGCCAGCCGGCTGGAAAGTACCTTGCGGCTTAACTTTTCATCATCAACGATAAGAATCTTTAAGGAAGTCGAGCTAATATCGACCCCTTCACCCGTATTGGTGATGTTGCTTTTCAGCAGCATATATGCCTCTCATGGTGGAAACTTGGAATTATGCAATTGAAGGATGCAGGTTATTCTCATTCCATTTTGAACAATCTGTCAAAATTGACCGCTGCGAATATTTTCTTGACGCTGGGACGGCAATTTACAATTGATATGTCTACATCTTTCGCGACCGCGTTCTCTCTGAACATCACCAGCAGGCCGAGGGCCGAACTGTCCAGGAACTCCACCTCCGCCATATCAACAATACAACTTGAAACCGGCCCCAGCTTGTCTTTATATGCCTCTCCGAACTCTTTGTGCGTGGTAATGTCAAGTCGACTCGGGACACTGATGGTCAGGACCTTTCCGTCTTCGCTTAATGTTGTTGTGACTGCCATTTTTTCTATCTTCCTTATAAGTTTTAGTTTGTTTACGAAAACCTTCCGAAGACGGTCAAGTCTACGTATTGTGAAATTTTCTTTGAGTTATCGGTTATAAATGCCCGTGAACAGACATCTTGACTCTCATAATGCCCCTGCCTGAATTCTGTTTCTCCCCTGGTTCTTGGCATGATAAAGGAGTCTGTCGGCCTGTCGGATCATATTTTCGGCGGAGACATTATTGTCCGGTGTGTGACTGTCAAAACTGGTCAGTCCAAAACTGACCGTAATATGAATCTCGGTATCACCCGCTTTGATTGATCTTTGAGCCACCGTCTCGCGAAGTCTTTCCATCATGACCTGCGCGCTTCCCATATCAGTCT
>JABGPV010000366.1 GCA_018644785.1 Deltaproteobacteria bacterium
CCGAATGAAACTGGAAAAACACATCATTTTGGCGGGGGAGGGGAACATTGCCAGCAATACCGCCGCGGAACTGGAAAAAAGGAAACTCTCTTTCGTTCGTATCATAAACCAGAGCGAGAATGCACTCACACCCGGGAAAGGCGACATCCTTGGAGATCCCATGGATGAGGCGGTACAGCTGAAAGCCGGTGTTCGAAAAGCGGTGATGGTTATTGCGGCGGGGGATAATGACGGCGATAACGCCTTTATTACCCTGTTGGCCAAAGATTTGAACCCGGAAGTGCGGGTGCTGGCAGTGGCCAATGCCATCAATGCCATTCGAAGGCTTAAACTGGCCCGGGCAGACCTGGTTTTTGCACCGGCAGCAGTGGGCAGCCGTCTTCTGGCCGACCTGGCTCAGGGAGATCGGATTTCCGATGAGTTTCGGGATTTGCTGGAAGGCGGGGAAGTCGGGTGAAAGCGGTATGGACTGAAGAGGGGAGGGCAGGTTCTTGATTCAATTCAAGGTTTGAGATGCCAGTATAAGGCCCTGTCTACCCTGCCGTCTATGAGAAGTTTAACTTTCCACTGCCCCCCCTCCATGTGACGTCCGGTCTGCAGTTCCGACCAGAAGGTTTCTCTCGCGCCCCATCCCCGCAGATCAAATGTTTCCCGCTTCACCTCTTTTCCGGATGGATTGATCCACGCGACTTCTAGCTTGTGCGGCGCATTCAGGATCTTGCTTTCAGCCCACAGGTAAATCCTCTCCCCCGGCGAAAAGACGTTCTTCCGACTTTGAGAGGTGGGCGGGATACTGTCCAGCAGGAAGGCCTGACCGATGGTTGAACCTGCAGACCCGGCGGAAAGACTTCCCCAGGTCGTCGACCCTTTCGGTTTTCCGGCCGTTGGGGTACTCAAGCTGCCCGCTGCCTGAACACATTCCGTTAGTTCTGAATTCCATTCATATCCTTTATTACAAACATATTCTGAGCCTAGGAGATGGGCATTAGACGGAGCATATTTCTCTACGCAACCTTTTTCATTTGCCTGTGGATTTTCCGGAGCGCAAACCTCATTGGGATAGCAGGTACACGCTTCGTAATTCTTGCAGCTCTTACCTTTTTCTGGTTCGCATCTGCCGGGTACGATTGGCGATCCCCTTGTGAGCGGTTTCATCTCGGCTTTGTCTAAAAAAGCTTCTGTGGTAAGCTGTCCATTGAGGAACCTCCGAGCATCTTTCGGCTCTATTGTTAGTTCTATTACCTGACCGTCGTCAAAATGCTGATGTATGCAGACGTTTTTTTCGGTAGACAACCTGCTGCTTACGATTCGTGTGATCTCAGCGACCCTTATGGCCTCTTCATCAAGGGTCTTAAATTCTGCCAACGGTTGTATATATTTAACCAGGATACTGTTTTCTGAAAAGGAGACGTCTATTTTGTTTAACCCATATGAAGACAAAGCCTGGGACACGGCTTGTTCGCCTCCCTGCGCAAATGTCATTTCGCAAAACGCCCCGGTACAAAGCAAGAGTGAAATTGTTATAAATCCAAGTATTATAATTCTGCGATTGATCCTGCGATTGTGCTTCATATTCCGCACCTCCTATGGCTTGGTCTTCTTGACCAGAGGCCTTATTCCCCACAATACACCCACGTCACCCCAGTACGTCCCGCCATCTCGAATCAAAAAATCAAGCATCGTGTTATTGTCCAAGGAGTGGCATGCGTGAATGTACGCATAATCAAGACCACAATTCCAACCTGATGCCTGCATTTTTTGCGCTGTCATTTTTCCAGCTTCTTGATGGGTAATATTATATAGCTTTTGATAATTAGAGCGTGTTGCATTAAACACACTTCTCCAGAGTTTTTCTGCAGTATTCTCTCCCCCTAAGCTTGGTATGTACTTGCTGAGGTAATTAGATATTAAAGGGACTTTGGACTCGTCTATCATTGCTCCCCCATGACCGAAAAACGCAATTGCTTTTGTCGACGGCCTTGCCAAATACTTAGCGATCTGGGTTTTGTCAGGAACCCATTGGTTTTCCTTTATTTTAGGCAAATATGTAAGTTTACCTGACAACGGAACGGTTTTTACATGATATTTGTATCCCTTGAATTTTTCTCTAATGAACTTCAGTTCGTCTTGGGTCTGAAGTTGATGCCACCAGGTATAAGCAGGGTCGTCATTGGTTGTAAAAATAATAGCCATTTTGGGGCTGCACCCTGTTTTTGGGTCGCTTAATTTATTCAGGGGATCGCATATTTCTTCCGCTTTACATTGGGAATCCTCCGGGCAGTTGAAACAGTTTTCACAATATGTATTCGGATCAGAACATTCCAGATCTCCATCTCCGCAACCTGAAACCAGGATAGAATGGTATCCAGGATCATATCCCAAGTGGGTAGAAGCCCCCAAATGTTCGGCTTTCACCTCTATCTTCAATTTCCCCTCTGCAATCGGTTTTCCAGTGGTCTTTTTTCCCCAGGGAATGGTGCAAGAGTATTTGCCGGGTGGATCCTGCTTGCCACAGGATACCACCGGCTTTTTCCCCGATTTCAAACGAGTAGCAGTGATCGTCAAATCGGTGTTTGAAGCCGCTATGCCTTGGCTGTCGGTAACCGTAATGGTGCATTCCACCGTTTCGCCAATGAGATAATGTGTTTTGTCAGTTCTTATTTTAACGAGTAATGCTTTCTTCCCCACACTAAAGCTTGTGCTTGCACTTTTAGGGGGATATTTGGAACAAGATGCTTTGGCAATAACCTTGTAATTCATTGGCTTGGAAGACGGGGGAATTGGAAACACACGTGTATACTTCCCGAACGGGTCAGTGTTCGTTGAAAGCAACGTACCTTCGACGTTAATCTCCACCTTAACAAGGTCCAACCCGCCTTTTTCATCCCGCACACTACCATGGATAAGCACTTTTTCCCCGGGAGAGTAGGTCTTCAATTTCGTAGCAACACTCACTGCCATCCCCGCTTGAATGAGCACCTGGGTTGAAACTTTTTCGGTCTTACCGCAGTTTCCGTCTGATACCGCCACGGTTATCTTATATTGCCCGATGGGCGGATTTTTCCAGGAAACTGTGTTGGTCATCTGAGCATTGCCGGTGGCCACTCTCCCGTTCCATGGCACCTTTAGCCTGTTTCCTTTAGAGTCGGTGACCGACCATTTCATGGTGAGTGGGTCACCCTCCGGATCCGTGGCTCTTGCCACCAGTGTGATGGTCTGGGATGGGGTGGCTTTCGGGGGTGAAGCGGTCAGGGTAACTTTCGGGCAATTGTTGGTCGGCGGAGGCGGGGGTGGCTGGACCGTAAGGCCCAGGCAGGGGAGCGCTGCTATTCTGTTGATGATTTTTTCCACAGTCGGATCCTGGTTCCCGGGAGCCCCACCGGATCGTCCGGGATAACTGGTGTAATAGGATAAAGCAAACTGCCCCTTATGAACCAGGTAATAAGGTCTTTTTCTGTCATCGGTCTTGTATCCTTCATCGCCGAAACCCAGCTTTACCATGCCGGACTTGGTTTGACCTTTCGTGTTGTCGAACCCATACCCGTGGACTTTTTTGCTCGCCTCTTTGGGCTCCAGGTATTCGGTTAAGGTTACGCTGACCGATCGACTTGTTGCCGCCCCCTGCCACCTCATGGAAAACGTTCGAGTGCCATCCTTATTCAATGTGGGGCCGTTTTTTGTGAGAAGCTGGTCGTTAACATCTCCCAGGTCCCTGGAAGTGGGAAAGACGGCCCAGATCTCGCTATCGGTGCATGGCCTTTGCGCATGCGCCACCGTCGCCTCCGTGATGAGGAGCAGAAGAATAAGCATAACCGCCACTGAAAGCGTTAAGGATAACAAACGGTTTATTCTGCACATGTTCTTGAGCCCCCGTTCAATATTCAGCATTTTTGGACCGGCAACTACTTTTTATTTCACACATAACCCACATTAAAATCAAGCACACGCCTACCACGCCTCGCCCACTTTCTCCAGATCAGGCAGAAGCCGTTCGGGTGCCTTGTCTTTGATTGTGCGGATCAACACCCGTTTGGTCTCTTTAAATCCCGGCTCACTCAGGCTTTTGATGCCACTATTGGTCTGGATGATCAGTTTGGTCTGAAGCTTCCGGGGTATCATTGCCCCCCCGCGACCCGCAACCGTATAGCTCTCCTTCAGATCAAATCCCTGGATGTCTTCCCAGATCAACACCTTTGATCCTCCGGGATAGTGGAGTGTGAGGCCTTCGCTTGCCACTTCGACACTCTGACTGAACTGGTTGGCGGCAAACAGGGCGCAAAACGCGGTCACAGGCAGGTAAGCAATGGAACATAGTCCCCTAACGACCTCATCATTCATGAAAGACGTCATGGCAAAACATTTGCTCATCCCGTATTCGATCAAACAATAGGCCCCAAAACCGATGAACAGGATGAAGATCCCATCCCCGATAACAGCAGACCAGCCGGGATTGAGGTTTATCCCCGGACGTCTTCGGTAGATACCTCTCATGGCGAAGAGCCCAAAAAATAGAAAAACCGCTGCAAAGAGGTACCTGCCGATTTTAAACCATTCAATGGTGATGG
>JABGPV010000367.1 GCA_018644785.1 Deltaproteobacteria bacterium
CCTGCTTTTTTACTTAAAACATCCGTCTATGCTTTGTTCAAAAGACACTTCCAAATTATTCCCTACAACAAGGGCCTGCCGCCCGCAGCCAGGATGCCCATAAATATTGCCCTTTTCAACTTACTGAACTCGTTCCTTTAACGCCTTACTCGGTGTGAATTTAACAGCTTTGGACGCCGGGATCTGCATTTTTTCTCCTGTACTCGGGTTTCGACCTTCCCGGGCTGCACGGTCGATCACTTTGAAACTCCCAAATCCGATGAGGGAAACCGAATCTCCTTTTTCAAGGGCTGAGGCGATTGCTTCGATGACTGCTTTCTGTGCCTGTCCTGCGGCTTCCTTGCTAATGCCTGTCTTTTCACAAACCAACTTCACCAAATCTCCGCTATTCATTTCTTTCCTCCTTTTGCACAAAATGTCCGAGTCTAACAGACCCGCAATTATAAGGTTTACGTCTATCTGTTAATTACCGCGGAATTTTCCCAGAAATCCTGCCGAAATTCTCAAGCACGCTTACCAATTTGAAAAAGTCCAGTTCATGAAAACTGAAAATTTCAAGTGGTCTTCTGTTTAAATACAGCAGGAACCTCCATGCCTTTTATCCTCCTCCCCCCACCGGGGGGGATAAGAGGGGGGGCGGATATGTGATATACTTGTATAGTCGACCAAAACTAAACAAGGAGATATCCCATGTCCGACCCCTTAGTTTCCATCTTACTGCTCACCAGCCACGTTGCCAAACAAAATTTGACTTCAAGAATCTTCTGTCCCGAGTGCATGGAAAAGCATCAAGTAATCAAATGGGGATTCTACAGTCGTTACCTATTCCATGACGATGATATGATTCAGATCCAGCGTTTTCGATGCTTAAATGGACAATGCTCCAGATTTACATTTTCAGTATTGCCCCATCCGTTTCTTCCCATAGTGCGAGTCCCTTTGTGTTTTATGCTGATGCTGTTGTCCATGTATCGAAATGGACATCCGGTAGCCGACCTCGCCCGGAAAAGTGGCAAAAGCTGGTCGTTGATTCGCCGTGCCGTCGGTATGGCCAAACAGCTCCGATCCTTTTTACAAAATGAGGTCAAAAATATCTTGAATTTTCCCTCGCCCTGCCTTGACCCAGCGACCACCTGGACGGCTTTCACACATATTTTTTCCTGGGCTTTTTTCCCAAACCGTTTTTGAAAATCCACACCAACACAAAACGACTATGGTTTTATATCAAATGGTTTCCCTATGATGAGAAAAATCTTTTTTGAAAGGAGACCATAATATGGAAACCACGGATGAAAACATGGAAACGGCCATCTGGCGTTATGGCATCATCAGTCCCTTGCTGCATAAACACCCGGATCAGCAAGGGAAAGGAAAACTTCTCGAAGATCTGGGGCGGCAGACTTATATGCGTAAAAACGGGGAGAGGATTACCATAAGTCCGGAAACAATGCGCAAATGGCTTACTCGGTACCGACAAGGTGGCCTGCCGGCACTTCGCGATAGAGAGAGATGCGATAAGGGAAAACACGCTATCCCGGACACGGTTGTTGAGGCGATGATATCCTTGAGGAAAGATCATCCCCGCTGGACAATGACCCGGTTGTTTGAAAACATGGTCACCCAAGGTGTTTGGAACGGGCGCAGACCCAGCCGCTCAACACTTTACCGTTATGCAAAATCCCATAACCTGGTAAGAGACCCACATCTTCAAGCTTCTGTATCTTGCCGCTCTTTTGCTTTTGAAACTTTCGGTCAGCTTTGGATGGCCGATTTTCTTCACGGTCCGAAAATCCGGCAGGGTCGGCATAAGAGGAAAACCTATCTGCACGTCATATTGGATGACAGTGCCCGTTACGTGGTCAGCGGGAATTTTTATCTATCCGAAAAAGTCGAAAGCCTCATGTGTGATCTGATGATCGCGGTAAGGCGTTTCGGTATCCCTCAACGATTTTACACCGATAATGGCGCTTGCTATGCCAGTCGCCACCTGAAGATCGTGTGTGCCCGCCTGGGCATGCAGCTGATTCATACACCTCCGTATCGTCCTCAGGGTCGCGGAAAGGTCGAGCGTTTTTTTCGTTCTGTTCGAGATCAGTTCCTGGCGGTGGATACCTCAAAAACACTTGCTCAACGCAATGCAGCATTCCAGAAATGGCTGGAAGGCTATCATCGTAGGCAACACAGCGCTCTGGATTGCCCACCGTTAAAAAAACGACTTGCAGGTCAATCCGTCTGCGAGCCCATTCCCGAAGTAAACGATATTGAGAGCCTGTTTATGATGGAACGTCGCTGCCGCATTTATAAAGACGGGACGATCCGACTTTTCAAACAGATTTTCGAAATCATCGATCCCATCCCTGGGAAGCGCGTGACGGTCTATTATAAACCCTGGGATCTTTCCTGTATCTATTACGGAACTTTTTTGAAACCGGCCTTTCGATTGAATATGGGTGCCAACGCACATCGTTTTGATCACCCTTAATGGAGGCGGAAAATGAATATATCCATGGCAGATTTTTTTGGCTGGGGAAGACATCCTTTCTCAGACACATATCAAATAGCAAACCCCTTTTTAGGGGAAAAAGACGAACGCATCCTGCTCAGGGCCAAGTCACTTCTAAGCTGCGGCAAGAGCTTCGCCATCACAGGCCTTTCAGGTTCTGGAAAGTCCACCCTGGTTCAACATATTATTCGCCAACTGGACCATAAGTTTTATCAAACCATCTACATCCATTACGGCGGCTTGCAACGAAGCGGCATCCTCAAAGCCGTTGCCGATTATCTCGGTGTGGATACCAGCGGGAGAAACATGCCGCTTTTGGTAAAGCTGCAGAAACACACTCTGCAATTGTCATTGGAAACCAATGCGCGATACCCGGTTTTTATTGTTGATGATGCACAACTTCTAGAGCACGAATCCATGATGGATTTATGCTCTCTGATGGTCAGTCCTCAAAAAAAGACCGTTGCCGCCTCCATTATTCTGGTGGGCGATGAAACCCTTGCCAAGCGTCTTCAGTTGCATGTCATGGCACCCGTAAAAACACGAATGACATGTTTTTTCAGCATGGAGGCCCTTGACGAAAGTGAAACCGAAAAGTTTGTCGGATATCGTCTGGATGCTGCCAAAGCACCGGTCGATCTGTTTGACCACGATACGATATCTCTTATCAGTTCACACTGTCGGGGAAATCGACGTCAAATTATGAATGTTGGCACCCTCTTGTTGGAAGAGGCCTACTCAAGACAAGAAAAAACAATCGGATCCCATTTGATTCTTGAATGCGATCTGATTGAAGAATCCGGGTGAAACGGAAGCGCTGGGGAGGGATCTCCGCGAACAGGGATAACCCGGTGGTAGACTGCTGTCTGCGAATGCCAAGGGAGCTTGATGAAAATCGGGTTCCCTTGGTAGCTTATCACGATATTTTATTGGGTGCATACCGGAAAAATCAACACTATCTCCCTTTAGACAGGATTCTGCTATTACCTCCCTCACTAATCCACCTATCAATAGCTCCTTTTTCAAACCTCCAGACTCTGCCGACCCGAATTGCAGGAATCACACCTTGAGCGGCATATTTACAAATCGTAATCTGGTGTACCCTCAAATACTCTGAAATTTCCTTAGTGGTCATAATCTCAGCCATAATATATTCTCACTCCCTTTTTTATTGGGCCAGATCTGGTTTCTAAAATACAAATTGCTGAAAAGCAAAATAAAATCATCTTAAGCATAAGCCTTAGCTTTAGGATGAACGTATCAGAAGACCAAAAAGCAGATTCTTGATAGCGCGAAGATGGAATACGGAAGGGCTCTCAGATATTCAGCGGCAGAAGGCTGCCAGAGGTATTGTTCTGCGGGATCTACACTTCGCTCCGACCAGCATCCAAAACCTTCCGAACGGTTTCCGCCAAATTCCGCATCACGAGAGGCTTCATAACAAATGCCTTAATCCCTATCTCCTTTGCCTTTTCTTCTGAAACCAGTATGCTGTGCCCGGTGCAAAGAATAATGGGGATTTGGGGCCGGATTTTCATAAGTTCCTGGGCTAATTTGTCACCCGTCATATCAGGCATAGTCATGTCGGTAATCACCAGATCAAATCTGTCAGGTTCTGCGCGGAACAGTTCTAAGGCCTGCACGCTGTTTCTTTTGGTGACCACTTCATACCCCAACCGTTCTAACATCTGGCCCCCTATCTCTATCAGGGCCCTCTCATCATCAATGAATAAGATACGCTCATTTCCGGTGGGGAGAGGTCCTTCAGACTTCTTTTCCTCCCTTTCCTCTTCCAAGATGAGGGGTAGATACACGTGAAAGGTAGTTCCCTTACCCATTTCACTATAAACAGTGATTGTGCCCCCGTGGGCTTTAATAATGCCCTGAGCTACCGACAACCCTAACCCTGTTCCCTCACCAATGTCTTTGGTGGTGAAATAGGGATCAAAGATTCGCTCCATTATCTCAGAGGTCATTCCGTAGCCTGTATCACTGACCGTCAGTCTAAGGTAAGAACCGGCATCCAGATCTAAATGCTTTTCAGCCGAAAGGTCTTCTG
>JABGPV010000368.1 GCA_018644785.1 Deltaproteobacteria bacterium
TTGCGGTGTCAACCGCACGAAAAATGGGATGGAATGTTGATATGGTGGGCCAGACCGCCGCCTGTAACTATGTCATTCCGCTGAAAGGCAAGAAAGGCGTCGAAGGGCTATACGCTGTAACGTCAATTCCGATTATGTATGAAGAGCAAGCAACCGGGAAAGCAAAAGTGTTCTTCGAGAACTATAAAAAACGATTTGGCAAAATGCCTTCAGAAGTGGCTCAACAGGGTTATTTCAGTGCGGATCTTGCTGTTATCGCCCTTGAAAAAGCCGGAAAGAAACTGACTCTGAATAATTTCCTCAAAGCCCTTGAAAGCATTACAGGATATCAGCATCCTTTTGGTGGACCTATTATCAGTTTCGGACCCAAAAAACACCTTGGGTCTGATGAATCCATATTACTTCAAGTCAAAGATGGGAAATGGGTTTCTCCAACCGGCCAAAAAAAGGTTTTGGGTTATTAGCGGGTAGCTGTTAGCTGTTAGCTAATGGCTAACAGCTAATGGCTAAATACACGTTCTTCCCCCTGGAAAGGGGTCCGAAATGAATAATGAATCAAGACCTGCTCCTGGGCAAGGTTCCGCCGTGCTTCAAAAAGAGGGAGATTTGTGCACCGTAGTCTTGAACCGCCCGGCTGTCATGAACGCTATTGGCTCGGATATGGTGATGGCGCTGCGGAAAGCTTTTCAGGCCATAGGGGCAGACGAAGAAATACGGGTGGTGATCCTCGAAGGTTCGGGGGGAAATTTCTCCAGCGGAGGGGACATTAATTTTCTGGGTGCAGGAAGATCCGCCCCGGAATACCTGGCAATCATGAGATCCGTCAGCCAAATGATAAAGCGTATCCGCGAAATCCCGCAGCCCGTTTTATGCAAGGTACGGGGCGTTGCCGTAGGCGCCGGGGCTAACCTTGCTCTGGCCGGTGATTTTGTTGTGGCCTCGCACAATGCGCGGTTTCAGGAGGCCTTTGTCCACCTGGGCGTCGGCCTGGATGCAGGGGGCACATTTTTTCTTCCCCGACTGGTCGGCTTGGCCAAGGCAAAGGAACTCGCCATGCTCGGCGAAGCGATTGACGGAGAAACCGCCGCTTCCATGGGCCTTATCTACAAATCCGTGAGCGACGACGCGCTCGATGGAGAAGTTGCCGCCCTGGCGAAAACGCTGGCCGCCAAATCTCCCAAGGCGCTTTCTTCCATCAAGCAAGGGTTGGACGCGAGCCTGGACATGAACCTGTCTGAAGTCCTGGAGCGGGAGGCGGTGCATCAATCCATATTGTTTCAGACAGCCGAGCATAAACAGGCTGTCAAGCGCTTCCTGGAATCTCGAAGGAAGTAAGGGCCTCGGCAAAAAGGTGCAAGACAGGCTGAGGCCCTGAGGCAGGAGACCCCAAAATGTCACATCCAGATAGGAATAATCCGTACAGCTTTGACGCGTTTCTTGAATGGCGGGATAGGGTAGACTATTACGCAGATGACCCTTTTATCCAGGCCGTTGTAAAGACCTATACCGGAGACGCGTGGAAACAGGTGGACCGGGCCGCACGGAAATTCTCACCCAAGGTTTCCTATCGGTGGAGAGACATGGCTGACACCATCGCGCAACCCGAGAAAAGGCCTTATGTGACGCACTTTGACGGGCACAACCACCGTATCGACAGGATTGAAAGGCCGCTGGAAACGGTAATCATGGAAAAAGAAGCCTTTTCCGAAGGACTCTTTTCCACCAAGACCTCACCTTGGGAAAAGCTCACAAAAATGTTTCTCCTCTATCAGAACGGGGAGGCCTGCATTGTCTGTCCCCTGACCTGCACGGAAGGGTTGGTGGCCATACTGGAGAACTTCGCTGATACCCCCGAACTGAAACGCATCCTCCGCCACTGTAAGGAAGGAATCGATGGAGACTTCGGCATCGGCGCCCAATATCTCTCTGAAATCCAAGGGGGATCGGATGTGCCGGCCAATGTTCTGGAGGCGGTGAGAGAGGGAGATACCTGGCGGCTTTATGGCACGAAATTTTTCTGCTCGGCAACCCACGCCGATTATGCGGTGGTGACCGCAAAGCCAGCGGGCTCTGAGAAAGTGGCCCTGTTCATCGTTCCTTCCTGGCTGCCCGGGAACAAGGAAAAAGAAGTCCGGAACGGTTGCGCCATTGACCGTATCAAATGGAAAATGGGCACCAGCGAATTGACCACCGCGGAAATCATTTACGACGGGGCTGTGGCGTATCCTGTTGGCCCGTTAGAGAGAGGTATCGCCAATGTGGTGGGCATCGTTTTGACCTACTCTCGGGTTACGGTGGGCCTGTCGGGAGCGGCCAGCATGGTCCGCGCAGTCCGCGAAGCCAGGAAGTATAGCGAACTGCGGGACGCATTCGGAATGAAAATAGGTCGCCTTCCCATGGTGGAAGCCCAGCTCAAGAATGTCGAGAATTTCGCCCGGCGAACCACCGCGGGGGCTTTTAAGCTGTACAGGGATTTTATCGAGCTGTTGAGCAGCCCCGGGGGCGGGATTGCCACCGACGAACCAGATTCCATGAAAAAAAAGCGTTTTGATGTTCGCGAGCTGGTCATGCTCCAGAAAATAACCGCCTCATGGGATACGGTGGACGTACTGAGAACGGCCATGTCCATTTTCGGTGGACACGGGGTCATGGAAGACTTTTCGAGCCTGCCGCGGTTGTATCGCGACGCAGCCGTCAACGAGCTATGGGAAGTCCCCAGAAATGTTCTGCTTGCCCAGATCCACCGGGACCTGCAAAGGGTGTCCGAATGGTATCCCCCATCGGAATTCGTTAAAAACCTACTGCCAGGCGCTGACAAAAAAATCGTAGATGCATTTTCAGTCGAAATTTCCGGCTTGGTTTCGCATCCTGACCTCCTCGAGATGACCGAGGAAACAGTTCGCATCTGTCAGCAATGGGACAACTTCTGCGCCAGACTTTTCCATGCTTACCAGAACTTGGCAAAAAGCGCGGTGGAAAGGCATTTGGATAGCCCAAAACGGAAATAAGTATCCCAGACCACAACAGGGAGAGACTTCCGAACATGTTGAGATATATTGCTTTAAACGCCTTTATTGGCATTTTTTCCGTGATCATGTGTATATGGGGGATTGTGATTCCCATCTTTGGCGGCTCAGCGCGAGCGGTTCATTTTTATTGCGCCGTGCCGTGGGCCAAGGTCATATTGAGAGTCTGCGGCATTCGGGTAGCCATCCGGGGCAGGGAGGATGTAAATCCGGAAGTCCCTCGCATCTACATGTGCAACCACCAGAGTTTTTTTGACATCTGGACCCTGCTGGCGTTTCTTCCGGTGGATTTCAAGTTCATCCTGAAACAAGAACTTATGAAAATACCGCTTCTCGGTCCCGCCATGACCCGTGCGGGTTACATCGGGATAGAAAGAAAAGACCCCAGAAAAGCGGTGAAAAGCATCGCTCTTGCAGCCAAACGGATCAAGGGCGGGGCCTCGGTGCTTATTTTTCCCGAAGGCACCCGGAGTGTAGACGGCCGCCTGCAATCCTTCAAACGGGGAGGCTTCAACCTGGCCTTAAAATCAGGCTGCGATATCGTGCCAATGGTTATCAACGGAAGCCACCGGATCGCCACAAAAGGGAGCCTTCGCATCAATAAGGGATCTTACAGCCTTTACATCGGAAATCCCATTTCCCTTTCAGGCTATAGGAAAAAGGACATTCAGCGCTTAATGGATAAGGTCCATCGGGCTATTGGGGCACAGTTGCCATGATTCGTGCCGAATGGGGTCAGACCTTTTAACAACCGAGTCGAACCCCTATAAAGATCTCCTACATCCCCTCGAGTGCCGTATCAAGCGCCTGAATCATACGCTGTTTAGATTTTCCTATTTCAGCCTTTAGTTTTTTCGAGATTTCCTCTTTTCTGCGAAGTACTTCATCGATGCGAGTCTCTATTTCACTCATTTCGGAGTTGTACGGATCGATCAACATGTTGGTTTGGCCAATTTCATCAAAAAAATTGAATATTTTTTCGGAAATTCCGTATCCAAAGGTTGGTACAGCGCTGTAATAGGCAAACGCGTTTGTGTGATGTCGCATCGAGAAAACCAGGTCGAACCGTTTGTAGAAGTTGATGATCTGAAATGGGTGCAGATTGTTTTTGAGTATGACGGCATCATTGGGTTTTTTCATTTCGTTGATGATCATTTCGGCAATATCAGAATCGGGTAATATGACTCTGTCATGTTCCGGCAGAAAATGATGTGGAACAAATACAGGCTGAGCATCGTATTTCTCTACAAGATAATCTGCAATACAGGCCGTAAATCTGACAATCTGACGCATTTTCTTCGTAATCCGACCTGTGGGAACATCGCGTCTCCGCAGTTTCATCTTTTTAAGGTCGAGCTTGAGCGCAGTTGAAAAAAAATCCCTGATACCAAATCCAACGAGAAGTTTGGAGTTGGAAATCCTATGGTCGCGACATTCGAATCCTTCAAGGTGTTCCGGGAAAAAAGTCAGGCTGGGTTCGCAGCCAAGAAGAAGGGGCTTTTCATCGGGGAAGAAACGCTTCAGGTTG
>JABGPV010000369.1 GCA_018644785.1 Deltaproteobacteria bacterium
AAGGAATATCGAGAATCACACAACATAACCCATCTCGCAACATAACTTGTCAGTATCTGGAAACAAAGCCGTTTGGACGATAGCCTATATGTTGTGGTCAGCTTTTTCATCGCCAACCTGTGATACATTGAGTTATGTTGCGAGCTGCCATAACCATCTGAAATAAAATCGATTTTCACCTTTGGGGCGAGATATCCGAATTCAATAATAAAAGCAATAGTTTATCTCACATTTTGAGAAAACGGTTTTTGCAACAGGCAACATAATATTTTTACCTTAATCGTACCTCTCCGTAAAGGGCTATTGTTTGCATGCCCCCGTTATAAACTATCGAGCCAAACCATCAAATCCCCCTCATTTTCATAATGGAGTAATTCATTTATTTTGGAATCGTCCGCCAGGACCGATTGCATGTGCTTCATGAACTGCCTTTGAATGTGCCGTCTTCGATCCAGATCCAGATGAAGATAGATTGTGGTGGACTGGATGTTGTCATGACCCAGCTGGTTTTTGATATCCGTGATGGGATAACCGTTATGGAGCATATCAACTGCTCGCGAATGGCGGAATGAATGAACGGGATTGATATATTTCAGACGTTTTGGGGGAAGGGCCTTTTCGAGATATTTTCTACAAATGCGATAAAGGCCATGGCGAGTGAACGTCTCACCCCGTTGATTGATAAAAAGCCGGTCTTCAAAAAAGGGCTTTGGGGTCATCCGGTATTTTCGAAGATACAACTGAAGAAGATGACAGGTTTTCGCTTCAAGCTTTATGAGACGAAACCGATTGCCTTTGCCCAGGATGCTAAGGGTTTTCTGGTTGGGATTAAAATAGTCGATATTCAACTCTGCAATTTCACTGGCCCTGGCCCCGGAATCGTAGAGCAGATGGAGCAACGTGTAATCCCTGAACCCCTCTTTTCGTTTTAAATCAACCGCCTCAAAGACCCGTAGTATCTCATCCTGGTAAAGAAACCCGATGAGTCCCTTCTGTTCGCGTTTTTGGGGAATATTGAGGATGGCGTTTACGACCCCTTGTTGATCCGGATGCAAAAAGCGAATCATTTTGGCAAAGGATTTGAGGGCTGCAAGCCGATGATTGCGGGTTTTGACCCCATTTTTCCTATCGCTTTGAAGATTCTCAAGGAACGAAACGAGAAGGTCAGTTTTAATATGTTCCACACGAAGCGATTTGACCTTGATGCCATAAAACGATGCCGCAAAGAGAAGAAAAAGCCTGAAGGCATCCCGGTAGGACTTTATGGTCTGTTGACTGACCCCTCTGATGGCAGGCAGGTATTGATCAAAAAACTGACGAACCAGGGGTGAAAGTTTCATTTGTTTACTCTCTGCCAAAGACAAAAATCAACGAGATTTTTGCGACTCATGGCATCTGAAACCCGAAGATAAACACTGGTGCAAATGTAATCCGTGTGCCCCAGATAAGCGGCCAGTATGGGTAAAGCGTTTTGGGCGGATCCACCTGATTTTCTGATTCTGTTGAGGGTGTTAACGGCAAAAGAATGACGCAGGGAATGGGGGGTGGGCCTGTTGAAACTCACATTGCCCAGAACTTTTCTGGACTGCTTTAGACCCATGTCGCTCACCGCCTTATCAAACGCGACCCGAACAGTGTTGCCACTCAGACTTCGCTCTTCTCTGCCGGCAAACAGGTAGGGATTCTTATCGTTTGGGCGAAGAGTTTGGCGGACAGCGAGATAGTTTTCGATCTCTGCAACAACTTTTTTGGGAATCGGAATAATTCTGTCTTTGCCGAACTTGGTCCTTTCAATATAGAGGGTGGCATCATCCCGGCGGTAATTGCACCGCAAAAGTTTGATGGGTTCAGAGATCCTTGTTCCGCACCGGGCCATGACCAGCACCACCATATAAATGGCCAGGTCTGTCAAAAAACATCCGTTGGTCGTTCGAATGTTTTTGGAGACCGACTTCAACAGCAGGTCGATTTGGTCGGGAGAGAAAACAAAGGGTACAACGACGTTTTTTTTAAGCCTCGGAATATCCCGCAAGGGATTATGGCCCACATAACCACGACCGGCAAGAAAACGGAAGAAGCTCCGAATCGATGAAAAAATGGCGTTGATACCCCGCGCTTCCATTGTGAGTCCGGCTCTCATTCCAAGGAAAAAAGACGGTGTAAGAGAATGCCAGCCAGCGTCTGTTTTCCGAAGATAATCATCAAATTTCAGAAGATGGTACCGGGCAGGCATCGTTTTATAGCCGAGGTTTTTACTACGATACTGAAGGTACTCCTCCATATCAGAGGCAAGAAAGCTTTTATAGGGTCTCATCGAGCAAAACCTTTCTCATCAGTTCGATGTGGATGTGCAGATACCGCTGAGAAGATCGAATATTCTGGTGTCCCATCATTTCCTTTATCTCATAAATGGACCGGCCAAGATTCAGCAAACCCTGTGCATAACTGTGCCTGAGCCAATAGGCGCTGGAAGACAGTCCGGCTTCTTTCATGGCCTTTGAGATATGATTACAAACCACATTGGTGCTGATGGGCCTATAGGCCTTGTTGCAAGTCAGGAAGAGTTCTCTGTAATCGCTTTCAGGTCGGGCTTTGCGGACATAAGCCGCAATGGCTTTAAGGGTTTTATAGGGGATAGGCAGCACAACGGGATTGCCCATTTTCCTGCTGCTGATGATAAGTTCTCGTTTTCGAAAAGAGATGTCATCCAGGGTGATGTGACCGATCTCCGCGGGTCTCAGACCCAACGAGTAGGCCAAAACCATCATGGCATAGGTTCGAATCTGTGCCGGCGTCTCCAACCTGAGGCTTTCGAAGAGTCTCTTGATTTCCTCCGGCCGCAGAAATTTTGGCGGTCTGGATTGGTTGAACACCCGGGGACTCACGACCCCATAAGACAGGTTTTTTCCGGTAATCTTTTCGTCAAACAGGTAGCTTAGAAATCTTCTCAGTTTACTTCGATAAATATTTCGGGTCATGGTGGAAAATGGTTTGAGAAAATCGGCCTGAAAAGCATCAATATGCTCGATTTTCAAACCGGAAAGTGTGATTTGATGCTGTTCAAGATATTCGTGAAATGAAGCCAGGACCCGTCTTGTGGCTTTGACATTCCTCATGGAAATGGCCTGGCCTTCACGGATACAAAAGAGATACTTCTCGTAAATATGGGGCAGACGAACCTGGTGATTTTGAGCAACTTGGGGTGCCATCCTGTCTTTCCCATACAGTCTGATATGATCGGTTCCCATTTCAGATCTCCCCAATCGATTGCTGGATAAGGTTCTCTAATTTCATAATTCCATGGTTTTGCCGTTGCTTTCTTTGAACCGGTTCTTTTAGTAAATCGAGCACCTGGAAAAGGCTTCCATCAAAGGCAATCAAATCCTTATTCATCAGGGAGTCCCTGGCTTCGATGTACTCATCCGCGGTGATCTTCAGAAAGGTGCAGATGGCGTCATAGGAATAAAAGGAAAGGCCGTTTCGATCTGAAGCCAGAACCAGAAAGAAATACAACAGAATTTCTGTTTGATCCAAAGAGACCAGAAAGCCATCTGTCAGGAATCGGTGGGGAATGAAGCTGAAGCCGCCTTGAATGCGTCTGACCCGGCCTGGGTCCAGGATTATTTTTTTGATCATGATCGCCCCCGCTGTTTTTGAGGGAAATCATAGAAAAACAGTCCAGTCAGAGTCGATCACGTCTTGAACACTTCTTGCGGGGTAGTCGTCCTGTTTGACTTGTTTTTTCAGCAAGTTGTGCATTTATCACGTCTTGAAAACGTGAAATTATTAGTTGCGCCATATAGTCCATGATTACGAGGTGTTGCACGCCGATCACGTCTTGAACAAAGTTTTTGGGAAGTCCGGTCTTCAGACGGCTTTTGAGCTGGGTCTCCTTGTTTTTGGAATCAAGCTTTTTTTGCAGATAGTTGCTTTTGAAGTAATCTCCGTTTCGGTGATTCCACTCTGCGCATTTCCGTCGATGCCGTTCATTTTTGCACCAGGGATCACCACAGGTTCTTTGGCGGTCTTTCAGTCTCGGATGGGGTGTGAACCATCGCCGGCAAATACAGCAAGGTCGCTTTTTTGTGTATCCCTGACTGCCCATAGTTTCCCCCTGTCTGGTTTAAATTACAGGACGCAATCAAATTACGGTTCATCAGGATACACGACTATTTGCCGGGGATTCCATTGAACATGCCAAGGGCGGCGTAAGCCGGGAAGGAATAAAATGGAATGAAAGAATCAGAAGAATGATAAGGATTAGGAAAATACTCTTTTGGAATCAAATGGAGGGAATGAAATACTCACAACAATAACCAGACCCGCAACATAAATTGAGAATAGTCCCAGTAATCAAACCAATACCCACGCACCTCTTCCGACCCTCATCCGCCAGCCAAACACAGCAATACCAGATCAGTCATTGAATCAGTACATTGTGGTGGATAATAATACTTGCTCGGCCGGGTGCGCAAGCAATTTTTCACCTGGCCCAGATCCGGTCTGACAGTCCTGCCCATACCACCCCACCCCCAGAAATGACGGC
>JABGPV010000037.1 GCA_018644785.1 Deltaproteobacteria bacterium
GCGAAAGAGAAGAAACAGCAGAAGCCCAACGTGGTATTCATCCTCGCCGATAACGTGGGCTACGGCGACATGGGTCCCTACGAGGATATTCAGGACCCAGGCCAATTCGCCTGGGTCCTTACACCCGCGTTCAAGGAGATTGACAAATACAAGAAGACCCTCAAGAAGTATCCGAACCCACCGCCGCCCAACCTCACGAAGATCCCGGCACCCGAACTCAAGAAGTTTTGAGGGTGTGGACTTCACCGACCGGCGCCGAGGCCCGACAATGGGGGGAATGGGGAATTGGCATTGTGGCGTCTACCAGCGCCACTTGAAGGATCATTGCACAATTTTAAGTATAGGTTGGCGTATGTCGTACGGGGTGAATGTGTTTTGCGTTACGATAATGAGACTGGTAAAAGCGATCATCGGCATTTCGGTGGAAAAGAAAGTGCCTACGTATTCACAACACCGGAAAAGTTAGTCGCTGACTTCCGGAATGATGTAGAGAGGTGGAACCATGAAAACCGTAACCCTTGATGTACGAACGCCTGCTGATTCGATGGTAGACTTTACACATGCCTGGGCGACAGGCAAACCCCAAAAGTCCGCACGAATCAGCTTTGCAACCCCGGAATTGCTTTGGCGAGTGTTAACCGCAAAACGTTGGGAACTGCTCAAAGTTCTCTGCGGAGCAGGTCCTATATCAATCCGAGAAACTGCGCGGCGTGTTGGGCGCGATGTTAAGGCCGTTCACGGCGATGTTACTGCATTGCTAAACGCTGGAGTCCTTGATCGCAACGACAAAGGGCGCATCGTTTTTCCATACGAAGCCGTGAAAGTTGAATTCCTATTGCAGGCGGCGTAATGCATAGAAGCAGGGGACGTTCTCAACTTTTAAACTTCATTGCTTCATAACGGTTAAATGTTTAAGTGGTAAGAACGTCCCCCGGTACCCATTCGCTTTTCCTATTTACAGTCAATCGTGAAAATGTTACTGATTTTATTCTATATCACGGGCAGCGATCAGATTCCGATCATAATTATATTTATTGACCTAAGTCAATTTAAAACCTTATCGATTATCGTATACAGTCCATACTGAAGATTATAAAGGCTCCTGAAATCTTATGTCTGGAACCCATTGTAAAAAAGAACGTAAGCTCATCGGCGACAGGGGAGATTATTTCCTGAACCGGATACAGGGCGAGACCGGTGAGAACATTTCGGCCTGCTACCAGTGCGAGCGCTGCACCAACGCCTGTCCGGTGGCTCATTACATGGACATCAAACCCCATCAGGTGATCCGCCACATCCAGATGGGCTGGCGCGAAGATCTGATGGCGTCGTCCACCATCTGGATCTGCCTGTCCTGCGAAATGTGCACCACCTACTGCCCCAACGAGGTGGGCGTGGCGGAAACCATCAATCATCTGCGCAACATGGCGGCCCACTCCTCCATTACTCCCAAGGAGAAGCACCTGGCCGTATTCCATGAGACTTTCCTGAAAGAATTGCAGCGCTTCGGCCGCGTAAACGAGTTCTGGCTCATGAACGCCTTCAACCTGAAGCCGGGTATCCTGAAAGAAAAGATCGCCTCGGGTCTTTTGACCGAGGAGATCCTGCTGGGATTAACCCTCTGGAAAAAGGGCCGACTACACCTGCTGCCGCGCAGATCAAAGGCCATCAGGGAAATCAAGGAAGTGTACCGCCGGCAGCGGGGAGGCATTGTCTGATGCAGATTTCATTCTATCCCGGCTGCTCCCTGGAAGGCATGGCCAACGACTATGGCCACTCCATCACGGCGGTGTTCGACCGCCTGGGCATTGAGGCGGTGGAGCTGGAGGACTGGTCGTGCTGCGGTTCCACGGCGGCCCACAGCCTGAGCGAGATGATGGCCCTGATCCTTCCGGCCCGGAACCTGGCCGCTGCCGAAAAAGTGGGACTGGACCTGGTCACGCCCTGCGCCAACTGCTTCAACCGCCTGAGCTATTCGCAGAAGATGATCCAAAAGAGGCTTTTCGACGTTCCCTGGGAAGTGAAGGGGGATGGCAAAGTCCACGACATGACGCGCTTTCTGGCACAGCCCGAGATGATAGCGCGCATCGGACAAAAGGTCGCGAGGCCGCTAAAGGGCCTGAAAGTGGTGTGCTATTACGGATGCCAAACGGTGCGCTCCCCCAGGATCACCGGCTACTCGGATTTTGAAAACCCCCAGACCCTGGACATGCTGGCTGCCGCCGCCGGCGCCGAGGTAATCGACTGGTCCTTTAAATCCACCTGCTGTGGGGCGAGCATCGGCATCGCGCGCAAGGACATCCAGGAATCGTTGACCCGGCGCATCTATCAAAAAGCACTTCAGGCCGGCGCCGAAGCCATCGTGGTGTCATGTCCCTTGTGCCAGGTCAACCTGGACGTGATTCAGAAAGATGCCACCGGACAGCGCGCCCCGGTGTTTTATTTCACGGAACTGCTGCGACTCGCCTTTGAAGGTGGCGGCGTGCGTAAATGGTTTCGGGCACACCTCACCGATCCGGTGCCGCTGCTCACCGAAAAGGGGCTGCTGTGAAATCCGCACCCAACGCACCCATCGGAAAAGCAATTGTTGTTGGCGGGGGCATCGGCGGTATCCAGTGCGCGCTGGATCTGGCGGATACCGGGTTTTACGTCTACCTGCTGGAGAAATCCCACTCTCTGGGCGGCACCATGGCGCGCCTGGACAAAACCTTTCCCACCAACGACTGTTCCACCTGCATGTTTTCCCCCAAACTGGTGCAGGCTTCCGGCCACGTCAACATCGAAATCATCACCGGCTGTGAGCTGCTGGCCCTGGACGGCGAACCCGGCCATTTCAGCGCCAGGGTGCGCATAGAACCCCGTTACATCGACGCCGAAAAGTGTATCACCTGCGGCCAGTGTGCACAAAAATGTCCCCAAAAAGTGCCGGACCTTTTTAACGGCGGGCTGTCCGTCAGAAAGGCCGCCTTCCTTCCATTTCCCCAGGCAGTGCCGCTGAAATACGCCCTGGACGCCGAACACTGCCTGTATTTGACCCAGGAGAAGTGCGGTGTGTGCAAAAAGATTTGTCCCACCCAGGCCGTGGCATACGACCAACTGCCCGAAACCACCACGCTGAAAGCGGGTGCCGTGGTGCTTTCCACCGGTTTTGAAACCGCCCTGACGGCCGAACAGGGCGAGTTCGGCTACGGCCGGTACGACAATGTGGTCACCTCTTTGCAGTACGAGCGCATATTGTCCGCAACCGGGCCCTACGACGGCCACATAAGGCGGCCGTCCGACGGCAAGGTGCCGAAAAAAGTGGCCTGGATCCAGTGCGTCATGTCCCGCGATGCCGCCAGGAACCGCCCGTTCTGCTCGTCGGTGTGCTGTATGCACGCCGCCAAGCAGGCTGTCATGACCCGGGATCACGAACCGCAAACCGAAGCCGTTATTTATTTCATGGACATCCGTGCCCATGGCAAGGGCTTTGACGATTACGTGGACCGCGCCCGCAATCAGCACCAGGTACATTACCGGCGCTCCATGATTTCCCAGGTCTATCTAAATCCGCAAAACGACAACCTGATCATCGAAACCTTCGACCACCATCTCAACCATAAAATGGAAGAGGAATACGATATGGTGGTGCTCTCCAGCGGCTTCAAACCGTCGGCCGGATTTTCAAATCTTGCCGCCCAGCTCGGTGTTGTCACCAACGCCTACGGGTTTTTAGGCACCGAGTTCGACACGCCGGTTTCCACCTCCCGGCCGGGAGTTTTCGTCTGCGGCGGCGTGGAAGCACCCAAGGACATCCCCGAAACAGTGATCCAGGCGGGGGCGGCGGCGGCCGAGGCTTCGATTGTGCTAAGCCCCGCCAGGGACACGGAAACCGTCGTCGAAAAAAGCCCCTCGGAAGCGCCCCTGGAAGACGAGCCGCGGGTGGGGGTGTTCGTGTGCCACTGCGGTACAAATATCGCCGGGGTGGTGCAAATCGACCCGGTGGTGGAATACGTCAAGACCTTGCCCCATGTGGCCTTTGCCACAGATTTCATGTTCTCCTGCACAACCGAAACCCAAAAAACCCTGGTCGACCTCATACGGCAGCACCGGCTCAACCGGGTGGTGGTAGCGGCCTGCTCTCCCAGGACCCATGAGCCCCTGTTCCAGGACACCCTGCGCGAGGCGGGTCTGAACCCCTATCTCTTCGAACTGGCGAGTATTCGGGACCAGTGTTCCTGGGTGCATGCCAAAGAGCCTGAAAAAGCCACCGAGAAATCCAAGGACATCATCCGCGCCAGCGTGGCCCGTGCGGTGCTGCTGGAACCTTTGCGCGAGAGCACCTATCCGGTGGTGAACCAAGGGCTTGTCATCGGTGGCGGCGTGGCCGGCATGACCGCGGCGCTGGCCATGGCAGACCAGGGATATGCCGTACACCTGCTGGAGCAAAGCGACCGGCTGGGCGGATTCACCGTCAACCTGACCGCCACCCTGGAGGGGCATTCTCCCGTCAGACTGGTGCGCTACCTTACAGAACGGATCCAGCGGCATCCCAATGTCAGCCTGCACCTGGACAGCCGGCTCATTGCCCACAGCGGCCAGACCGGCGCCTTTGAGGGCACATTGGAAAGCCGGGGGCAACAACAGGATATCCGCTACGGCGGCGTGGTGGTCGCCACCGGCGGCCGACCCTACGAACCGGATGAGTATCTTTTCGGCAGTGACCCGCGGGTACTTACCCAGGTGGCGTTTTCAAAACGCATGGCGGAAGATCCCGTCTGGGCCGGCGGGATCAAACGGGTGGTGATGATCCAGTGCGTGGGATCGCGCCGGGAAGGGTTTTCCTTCTGCAGCAGGGTCTGCTGCTCGGCGGCGGTAAAAAACAGCATCCAGTTGAAAGAGATCAACCCCAAGGCACAGATCGTTGTACTGTACCGGGATGTCAGGACTTTTGGGTTCAAAGAGCTATACTATCTGAAGGCCCGCAAAAAGGGGGTTTTGTTTTTTCGCTATATCCCCGAAGAAAAACCGGAGGTCTTTGATGACGGCGGAAAACTGACCGTTGATTTTATGGACCGCGGGTCACACCAGGATTTTCGGGTGGAGCCGGACCTGGTGGTCCTCAGCGCCGGCATCAGGCCCGGCGCAGGCGCAGCCGAGGTGGCTGATCTGCTCAAGCTGCCCCGTTCCGAGGAAGGCTTTTTCCTGGAAGCCCACGTCAAACTGCGACCTCTGGATTTTGCCTCAGCGGGTATTTTCCTGGCCGGACTGGCCCACAGCCCCAGATTCATCGAAGAAACCATCACCATGGCCAAAGGCGCTGCCCAGCAGGTCCTGAAGATCCTCAGCAAAAAGGAGATGGTCACCTCCCCCGCAGTGGCCGAGGTAGATGCCGACAAGTGTTCCGCCTGCCTGATATGCGTGCGCCAATGCCCCTTTAATGCTCCCTTTATCAATGCTCGGGGCGTTTCCGAAATACCCCCCTCCGCCTGCCAGGGGTGCGGGCTGTGTGCGGCCGAATGTCCGGCCCGGGCCATCACCTTGAAGCACACTACCGACGCTCAGGTCACATCCAAAATCGATGCACTGCTTGCCTCAGCGCTGGTCTAAACGTCAGAATCCCAAGAGGAAAAACGTTCTGATTCAGCCGACGCAAAAATCCGTGCGACTGAATTAGCGTCGTCATCTTAAACAAAAGGACCCCCATATGAGAAATCCCTGCAAGAAATCCCCATACTTGATCATGAAGGGGATTGCAGTATTATGGTTGGCGCTAATATGGGGAGTTCCGGCAGCCCATGCTGAAGAGGGCATTGTTCAAGGATTGGACATCGCCTACGGGAAACACGCCATGCAACGACTGGATATCCATCGATCCGCCGAAGCTGAGAATGCCCCGGTTATGGTCTATGTCCATGGAGGTGGCTGGTGGAAAGGTGACAAGGCAGATGTGGGAAAGAAGGTGACGTTTCTGGTCGACCAAGGCTGGCTGTTCATCAGCATAAACTACCGCTTGCTGCCGGAGGGTAAACATCCGGTCAATGTGCAGGACGTTGCGCTTGCCTTGGCTTGGGTGCGTGAACACGTGGCTGCCCACGGCGGGAATCCGGATCAGATCTTTCTCATGGGGTACTCGGCAGGCGCGCATCTGGCCACCCTGGTTGCCACCGATGAACGTCTCCTGAAGGCTGAGGACAAAGATCTCTCCATTCTCAAGGGTGTCATTTCACTCGATACGAACGCATACGACGTGCCCACTCTGATGCAGTCCGTCGTCTCCGGATATTATGGCGGCATTTTCGGTGACGATCCCCAGGTCTGGCGGGACGCCGCACCGCTTCTTCATGTGGCCGGCGGGAAGGGAATCCCGCCCTTTCTGATCTGCTATAGCCGTGGCATAGGCGCGACTCCCAGTCCCGTACGACCCGAGCAGGCCAATGCTTTTGCCAAAAAGCTTAAAACCGCCAACATCGCGGTTAAAGTCGTAGACGCGAGCGATCGCAACCACCGCGAGATCAATGCCTGGTTTGGCTGGGCCAAAGACGACGTGACACGGAAGGCGCTCGCGTTCCTCGAAGCGTTGCGGAAACAGCCGGCGCGGCCAACGAATTCGGGGAAGACCTTCCAATCAAACAATGGCAACACGGCAATCCGCAAAGAGTGAATGGGTTGTGGGGCATTCATACGCTGTGCTGATGAAGTCGAAGAGCAGCTCCGCTCGACACCGGACGCAAGCACGTACAGGTCATTTTCTTTTCCAACTTTACAGACGATTGTAAAAATGCTAACGATTTGATTATATATCACGGACAGCGACAGGTATCGTTCAGAGGACTTCGAGTTGCTTAACGAATTAACATTCACGGGGAACAGGGAGGCGCGAAACGATTATGACTCTAAGTAAAGGATGGCTCAAACAAAGGCAGCCGGCGTTGGCCGGCAGAATACTTGTGTCGTTACCGGTGCTCATGGCCATGGTCCTCATATGGACTTTGGTCGCCCTGACGGGGTGCAGTGATAGCGATCCCGTCGCTCCGACGCCGGAAATCTTTGCCTGCAGTCTTACCTATAAGCTGCCCGGAGACGTCGACAAGACGCCCGGCGATGCCAGCCAGAACGACTTCGACGAGTTCTCGTGGCAGTCATTCCTGGCGCTCAGTGCACCGTCGGTCGGTGGTCGGATCAACGTGGATGGCGACAACACACCCCAGTGGCGGGAATGGTCGTCCACCGCCGACCTGCTCAACCAGGCTGATCCGGGTCCATCCGGGTCGCGTTTCTACCCCGAAGAATGCAAGGCGATTCCAGATTACGCGTATTACCGGGTGATCGACCAGGTGGGGAAGGTGGACGATTCTTTCCAGGAAGCCACCGAAGATGCCCTCAGCACCTCACCGGTCATCGACAAAAACGGCAACTTCATTCGCTACGAAATTCTGATAAGCCCTTCCCTGTACGCCCAGGTGGTGAGCAACGGGTGGAACGTGCCGGGCACGATCCCCACCGATCCGCAAACCGACCCCGCCATGAGCGATATTACCGGGACCTGCGGCCTGGCGAGCTACACCGGCGGTGATCCCGCGAACAAGGACAGCGGTTTCATCCAGATCAAGAACGCCTGGATGGACCTTGCCCACGCCACGCCCGCTGAACGCGCCAAATATCATATTGAGGAACTGTTGATCTACACGCCGGAATACCGCACTTCGGGTACCCCACAGACGGCCACCTGTGAACTTCGAACCATGGGGCTGGTGGGCCAGCACATCATGCACAAGACGCTCACCCAACCGGCGTGGGTGTATTCCACCTTCGAACACGTGGACAATGCCCCCGACTGCGAGGGGCCCTCCACCACCGGCGGATCCGGAGCCGGCACGCCGAGTGACTCGTGCCCGCCGACCGTCCTAAAGGATTGGAACTTCAATCCCATGCTCTGTAACGACGACACCGATTCGTCTCGGATCGACGGTTGTCCCCCCGACCCGGACACGCCCGTCACCAACCGATGCGCCCACTGTAACGATACGCCCACCACCAACGACCCGACGGCCATGTGCATGTCGGACGGCGCCGAATGGATCGGAACCTGCTGCAACAGGCCGGACGGCTCAACGACCCCGCCGCCAAGCGCGTGCAATTCGGGAACGGAGCCGTGGTGCATTGATATGGGCCAGGCCGAGGTCAAGGGATTCTCGAGGCTGTGCCGCCAGATCACGGTGAGCGAGGACGAGACAAAGGGAGGTTACATTTCCTCTGCGCGATGGAACAGGGAGTGTCACAACGCCATCGCGGCCGCGGGAAGCGGAAACTCGGTCTGGAACAACTACGAACTCATCTCCACCCAGTGGATGACAATGGACTTCGCGGATAATCCGGCGGCGCGCGAGTGCCAAAATGTATCCAGGGATGTCATCCAATACCAAAGCGGTTCGGCCTACGTGGCTCTGAAGCTTGAAATCGAACCCAGGCCGGAGAGCGAAGGCGGCAAACAGCCTGTCCTGGGCAATACGTCCATGGAGAGTTACCAGCGCGCCAACTGCCTGGGCTGTCACGCGAAGTCGACGACCGGTTCCGGCGATGTGGACAACATATTTAAAAATCATGCGAGCACTGATTTCATGTACTGGCTCAAACTTGAGGTTCCGCAGTCGGCCGCCATGGAGAATCTCTGATAGGGGGAACCCTGTCGCATATTCCCAGAGGAGATGTCAACCAAGAGTCAACAGCAGATTTGATGAGCCCTTTTCTTTTATTCTTTTATTAATTTAAGGAGGAACATCATGGCATATACTTGTAAGAATTGTGGCGCAGTGGCTGAAGAACCGGGTCATCTTTGCGACCCTTGCGGGGATGCGGGGAAATGCAGTTTTTGCGGTGCGCCCCAGGTGGATGCAAAGCATATTTGCAAGGATAAACTGGCTGCCATGAAATATGTTTGCGATGGATGCGGGCGGATAGCCATGGAAGAGGGTCATCTCTGCAAGGCCTCTCCCATTAAATAAACCATGTTGACAATGTCAAAAGGCGATAGATGAGGGCCTGTCGTCTTTGGGACTCTTTATCGGCAGGAATGACGGCCTTGGTAAAATTGCGACTTTTAATTTAGTCTTTTATCAAGATCTGAATAGGGCGTATGTCGATACAACGGATCAGGGGTCATCAAGTCTGCTGTTGACTCTCCTTTCGAGAATTCGGGGAATTTTCCCTCACTTCTACCGTGAAAAATAGGAGTCGCTGATGGTTTTTGCCAAAATCATATCTCGTTTTTACCTGTGTGCAGCACTTCTTTTTCTTCTCATGGTGTTTCAAACGTCTGTCTCAGTTGAAGCAGAGGCCACTGAAACGTCATCTTCCCAGTGGGATAAATCCAGACAAATTGGCGAGCAATTCCTGAAAATACTCTCTGTGAAATCCTTTGAAGACGCTAAAAGCATCAAGCTTTCCTATGATGTTCATATGGACTTACAGGCCTTTGTAAAGGCCAGGATGGTCGCTACCCTGGAGATGAGAAAGGAGGGCGGGAACTACCTTTCAATTTTCAGCCTGGAAGAACCGGTTGGAAAAGATCTGTGGAGCAAGTTTGCGTTATTTATCTATGGCAAGCGCACGGCCGAATACAAAGAAATGATGAAGGCCGTTGAGATGCGGATTCATGAACGGTTTCGACTCCAAAACGAGAAGTTTGTGACGGAAGAATTTCGAGAGATCCTTCCGGATGTGAAGGACTATGAAAACCAAACAGGGATTCGGGTCTATTTTGATTACCAAGAGAATTTGGTAAAATTTTGGGAAGACCAGTCAAAGAAGGCATTCACCAAATCCATTCCCTATTCGGACCAGTACGGTCCATTAACCGCTTTTTTTAATTACCTGCTTTTCGATCCGGTCAAAGTTGAATTCTCCGTCATTAATGCCATGAAACAGGTTGAGGATGTCGACCCTGAAGGAGAGCCGCTTCCAGATAAAAAGATCGTCAAATTCCTGTTTGAATCGCAAGTCGTTCGAATGAAAAAAAACGATACCGGAAGATATCCGGAATACAATTCAGCTATTTACCTTGGAACCGAGAATTATCTGAACATTATTTATGGGAAAAATATTTTGTATGAATTCTCACACGCCACAACAGGAAGGGTAAAAATCCCCTATGAAATACATTTGGACGGGATTATCAGTAATTCAAGAAAAAGGAAACTTGACTTAAGGCTGAAACAGCTCATGGACGATCCCGAGGCCGCCCAAGAACTTGAAAGGGGAATGGAAAACGAGATACTTGCAGCAAAAAACGTAAAGGTCTCTTTGACGGCCGCTGATGTGAAATTCGACTGAAAGTGTGGAATGAGACGGCACCCCACGCGTTATCAATATACCAAGTTATTTATTTAATGATGGATGTTGCCCCCGTCCCATATTGGGGCAAGCGATGCCTATGCGGCATCCACGGGGACCGGCAAGTTTTCCCTGAAGGGGGGACAGCAATTAGGTGCACCCCGGGTCTCGTAGTGTGAGAGATCTGGCCCTGATTAGGTGGATGAGGAATGGGTACCCCTTCTCCTCTCTTTATCATGCATACGCATCCTGCCACAGGTTCGTAATGAAATCTTTCCAGGGAAGGATAGATATATCCCCAGCTTTTCGAGGGGTATCTTCGAGACTGACCAATATATAATTCTTCAGAAGTGCTTCTTCCCTTATTGCTGTCAGTCCTTTGCAGTCTTTTTTGGTAATGTTTGCCTTCCCCTTTACCTCAATCGCTGTTTTTCCGTTGACGACAAAATCAACCTCAAAGCCTGAAGTTGCCCTCCAGTAACCCAGATCACACCCCCCCTTGTAATCGCAGTAAGTTCTTATCTCATGATGGATATAGGCTTCAAATGCCTCCCCAAATTCCGGAGATCTCATCTTTAGACCCCGACGACCTTGCAGAAATCTGGCGACGCCTATATCGAAAAAGTAAAATTTCGAAGTGGAAACCGGCTTTCGTTTGACGGATTTCCGCCATGCAGGCAAATCATCGCCAAGCAGCGTATCACGTAGAATCTGAAAATATTCCTGCACGGTTGATCTTGGGACCTGTGCATCGCTTGCGATGTTCGTATAATTAATCATTTTACCGTTACACAGCCCGGCTACAGTGAGAAATCTGCTGAATGCAGGAACATTCCGGACGATGGCTTCCGCTGCAATCTCTTCCTTTAGATAATTTCCCGCATATGCCTCCAGATCTTCAAATGGTGCATCGGAAAAATAGATGGAGGGGATCAGACCTCTGTCCAGGGCTTTCAGTAATTGGAAATCCTCTTTTAACTCTCTGAGAATAAAGGGGCGCAGCCGCCTGGTTCTGGCGCGACCCCCTAACAGGTTAACGCCCTTATTTCTCAGCTTCCTGGCGCTGGATCCGGTAAGAAGGAAATGGATACCTTTTTCTTCAATTAAATTATGTACTTCATCCAACAAAATCGGTAGCTTCTGAATCTCATCGATGATAACAACCCTGTCATCGTCTGCTATTTCCTGGCGAAGCCTTTGGGGTGCCCTGCTTAATTTCAGATACACGTCGGTCTTAAGCAGATTGTAATACCTGTATTCACTTAACGTATCTTGAATTAAGGATGTCTTTCCCGTTTGACGTGGTCCGAATAAAAAGTAGGATTTTTTTCGTAGAATCTTTGATAAATCCAATTGCCTTTTGACATACATGGCCCGCCTCCATAATAATTGCCATGAGCACCGTCATATATCATGATAATTGCCAGTCTACATGTCAAATCTCATGAAGTCAAGGCCTTCCGCGATGACCCGAAAGTCCCTAATCTTTATTGCTGACGCCCGCCTCTTCAAAGGAAGCCATCTCCCGCATAATTCTGCAGGCCGTATCCGCCACATTCATGGTGATGGCCGCGCCGGTGCCTTCACCCAGCCGCATTCCGAAGTCGATGACCGGTTCAAGGCCCATGTGGGAAAGGGCCGCCTGCTGAGCCACTTCCACGGATTTGTGCCCGGATATGAGGTAACCGCCGATCTCGGGCTTTAACGTATAAGCGATCAACCCGGCTGCGGTCGATATAACACCATCAAGCACCACAACGGCGCCCTTTGAAACTGCGGCCAGTACCGCACCCACGATTCCCGCAATCTCATAACCCCCGATTTTACACAGGATATCAAACCCGTCTTCCGGATCCGGCTTATGGAATTTCAGGACCCTCTCGATGATCTCGGTCTTCCGCTCCATCCCCTTGTCGTCGAGACCCGTCCCTCTTCCGGTCGCCTGGGCGGGTGTAATCCCCGTAATCGCACAGATGATGGCCGATGCGGAGGTGGTATTTCCGATACCCATCTCCCCGAGACCGATCATGTCAATTTTATTCGATGCGTATTTTTCAAAAAAAACCGCCATCCCTTTTGAGACGGCTTCTTCCGCTTCCCCGGGTGTCATGGCTTCTTCAAGGGAAAAGTTTCGGGTCCCTTTTCGCACCTTTTTGCCAAACAGCATCGGGTGGGGCGGAAAATCGGCATTGACACCCATATCCACAATACCGATATCGATCTGGAACTGACGGCACAAGACGTTGATGGCCGCACCGCCATTCAGGAAGTTTTTCACCATCTCACCGGTGACCGAGGCGGGGTAAGCCGACACGCCTTCTTCAACGATGCCGTGATCTCCCGCAAACACCAGAATAGACTTATGGTCCACACGGGGATTCAAAGTGTTCTGAACAAGACATATCCGTAACGCCAAATCCTCCAGGCTCCCCAAAGATCCTAAGGGTTTTGTCTTGTTGTCCATTTTGCTGACGGCTTCGGCCCTGATATCATCCGGCACGGAACAAATGGCATCCAGCACATCCTTATAATCACTAAATGTATCGTCGGCCATACTGACATTATCCGCGCCGGTTTCCGGAAAAGCAGCTGATTTTTTTTCAGAATTGTCCTGATCCGGTTTCCCCTGAAAAAGGTTCAATTTTTTCCCGTTGCCGCTGAAATCAATGACATACTTAAAGGTTTTCCCGGAAAGAATATCCGGCATTAATGCGGCGGCCTTTTCGGGAGGGATAATCTCCTCAATCAATTTCTCAAAGGAACCGGGCTTCTTCCCGATCAGGACCAGAGCGTCCTTCAAATTTTTCCGGGTCAACCCGTATGCGCCGCTTAGCGTCATCTCTTTGTAGTGCATGAGATTTAAGAGATTCGTCTCAATGTCCTTATTCTTGGTCAGCCCCCCGAAAAAGGAGAGCCGCCCGCCTTTGGCCAGTTTTGCGACGCACATGCTGAAAGCCGTAGGATCCGCGCACGCGTTCAGCGCCATGTCAAATTCGCTGTCAGTGGTCTCTTTCCGGACCATGATGTTCTCGGCCCGTTGAAATTCCTCGGACCGCTCGATCTTTTTTTCGTCCTTTTCAATGACCAGCGGAATTACCCCCATCTCCCGGCATGCCAGGGCCGTCATCAAGCCCACGCTCCCCCCGCCGTAGATGATGATCCGCTCACCCTTTTGGGGGTTAAGGGGCTCCAGGGCGTTCTGAACGCAACCGGCCGGTTCCGCCAAAGACGCCACATGAAGGGGGATATGATCATCAACCCGAATCATGCTCTCCGAAGGGGCCATGACATGGCTGGAAAAGCCTCCGTCATGGTGAAAGCCCATGATCTTCATTTGCTCACAAAGGTTCTCTCGCCCGCTCAGGCAATAGGCACATTCCCCACAGGTTCTTCCGGGCCAGATGGCGAATCTTTTGCCGTTCTCTCCCGTGACAATGAGTTCGTGCCCCAAAACCCTCGGCAAAACCAGATCCCGGTGCCCCTCATTCCACATTTTGGCATCCGTTCGGCAAATGGCGCAGTATTGCACCCTCAGAAGCCGAAATCCCTCTTCAGGGACCCGGCCTTCCGCCTCCTTCATCTTCAGTTTTTTCAATCCGGTCAGCAGCAGTTTCATTTTCTTAATGGCTCCCCACCTGAGTCAACGTCCACAATTTTCTGGCACCCGCTTTGGGGTCCCTGTTCTGGATTTTCACCCAATTTTCAAGGGTATCAAAAGCCGACCCCTCTTTCAGGGCCGTAGAAGCCTTTATGACGCCTTCTTTAATGGAATCGGCACTTCCCGCCACATAGAATATCAGCCCGGCATTCAGGGCGGCCGCTTCAAACCGGGCCCCGTTTTTTTCACCCCGCAGCAATGCGACGAAATCCCGGGCTTCCCGGTCCACATCCGGAACAGGGGTAAGGTCTATTGGGTTGCAGGCGTTGAGGCCGCAATCCTCTGGACGAAAATCATATTCTATTATCTCACCGTCCGCTTTTAACTCCGCACAATAGGTCCTGCCGCAGACCGATGCTTCATCCATGCCTTTAAGGGAATTATCGATGCTGCCGTAAATAACCAGGGCCCGCTCATATCCGATGGCTTTCATGACCCGGACCACCGGTATGATCATCTCCTTTGAATAGACCCCCCTGACCCCGATTCTGGGCATGGCGGGGTTTGCGAGAGAAGCGGCGATATTAAGGGTTGAACCGAAATGAATATTGGAAAGGATTCTTCCCAGGGCCTGGGGATGGATCTCGGGGCTCATACCGTTGAACAGCCCGATGCCGGCCTCGTTGATACTCTCGGCCACCACATCCGCGCTGCACTCCACGTCAACGCCCAGGGTTTCCGCCATGTCAACGGTCCCACACACGGAAGTGATCGCCCGCGCCCCGTGCCGGGCCATCCGGATACCACCTGAAGCCGCAACAATGGATGCCGCCGTACTGATGTTGTAAGTTTTGAATGTATCCATACCCGTGCCGCAGTTATCGACAATGGGCCTGGGATCATCGGATGCAACTTTCACGGTATCAAGTTCATAAATGGCCTCCCAGCTTCCCGCCACCTCATCTTCCGTTTCACCTTTAGCGGTCATGGCCGCCAGAAACGCCCCTTGCTGCATATCGGTTGTTTCATTTTTAAGGATCGTATAAAAGGCGCCTTTCGCTTCCTCCCTGGACAGATCCTCCTTTTGAACCAAACGTGTTATCAAACCCCCAAACGCCTTGTTAATTGCTGTTTGCATACCGTCTCCTTTCCTGGGTCCAGCATCACGCTGAACGAAGGGTCATCAAGACCATATGCAAAAGAATCAGGACTCACAAAGGAGACAAGGGCATGCAATAATTTTCAGGGAAAAAACAGACGACGGGGAAAAACAAGACATCCCTGGATGCATACACCGATATCCTTTTGGCCGCTAAATACGGTTTGATGACCACAAAAGATATGGATAGCATCCAGCTGGGTTATCCGAAAAATTTTTAACAAGCAGGCAGGCTTTCTGGCTTAAGGATCAATCTACCGGCCGCGCCTTCCCGGTATCCCAGTGGCATAATGCGGCTTTCGTCCCCTTATACAGCAATGGCTGGTTTGCGATGGATTCTAACCATCTTTCCTTATAAAATTACATAATCGGTTTTCCGATCATGTAATACACCTGTGTTGGATAAACAAATATATGCTGTGAAAAAAAATGTCAATTCTAATCTGATTTTTTTGTTTTCCGGGCTTTTTCTATACATTTTCTCATTGGGTCAGAAACCATCTATTTTACCGTCAAATATTTGGCCTTTCGAACTATTCTTGTAATCCGATAAAAGAAAAAACTACCCTAAATTATTCAGAATTTGCTATAATGATGTTATCTAGCCCTTATTAATATCGCCGATATTTATGGATCGAATATTGCAGGCCGACTCCAACAAGCTAATTCTGCGAAATGAACGCCATTTACAATCGTGAAAGAAAGGAGATCTGGAATGTACGATGTAATTATCAAAAATGCCCGCATCCCCCAGGGGGACAACACCCACAAGACCAACATTCTGATTCAAGATGAAAAAGTGGCCGGATTCATAGACAATCTCGAGGGCATTGAAGGAAAAGAAACCATAGATGCCCAAGGGCATTTGACGATTCCGGGTTGCATCGATTCCCATACCCATATCATGGATCCCGGATTTACCCACCGGGAGAATTTTTTTACCGGAACCTCCGCTGCGGCCAGTGGCGGAATCACCACCATCATCGATATGCCCTGCTGTTCAAAACCTTCCGTCCGGAGCGTGGAACAACTGCACAACAAGATCGACAAGATCAAGGATAAGGCCATGGTTGATTTCGCCTCCTGGGGCGGCGTAACCGGGGAGGATGTCAGGGAGGGCTGGCTCCATAATGTTCAGGAACAGGTGGATGCCGGGGTCGTCGCCTTTAAGGTCTACATGACACCATCGGTCCCCACCTACCCGAAAGTCTCGGATCCGGAAATGCTCGAATGCTTCAGGGCGGTGACCAAGACCGGTCTCGCCGTGGGGATTCACGCCGAAAATTTCGATATATGCGACTTCTATGTGAAAAAATTTGAAAAAGAGGGCCGTACGGATGGCCCGGCCTGGTCCGAGGCCAGAATGGCCCTGGCGGAAAAAGCGGCCATTGAACTGTGCCTCTCCTTTTCGGAAGACACCGGATGCAGAATGCATATCGTCCACATGAGCACCGGCATCGGCGGGCTGTTGATCGGTGAAGCGAAAAAGAGAGGGCTTGACGTCACAGCCGAGGTCTGTCCCCATTACCTCACATTGAATGCCCCCGAACACATGGGGGAATTCAGGCAATTCGCCAAGATCGCCCCGCCGCTCAGAAGTAAAAAAGACAATCAGGTCATGTGGGACTGCCTCGCCGATGGAAGGATCGATTTTGTGGCCACCGACCATGCCCCCTATGAGATCGCCACCGAAAAACCCGACGATATCTGGCATTCTTTCCCCGGTATCCCCGGAGTGGAAACCATGGCGCCCGTTATCGTCAGTGAAGGCTACAACAAGGGTAGATTGCCGCTAAGCAGATTGGTGGAGGTGTTATCCGAATTTCCCGCCAAACATTATGGACTTTACCCGAAAAAAGGGTCCATGTTCATCGGATCCGATGCGGACTTTACCATCTTCGACCTTGAAAAAGAATGGACCATCGACAAGGACAAAATGGTGACAATGGCCAAGTACAGCCCCTTTCACGGCTATAAGCTGAAAGGAAAGCCCTTTAAAACCATTGTCCGGGGAAAGGTCGTGTATGACCGTCAGGAAGGCCTGGTGGGCACACAGGGTTATGGAGAGTTCGTCAAGAGACAGAGCATCCAGAAATTAGAGAAAAAAATTGCGTATCAACAAAAATACACGGATCCGTTGGATATTCATCTGGCCCTGCGCTAGAATCATCTTCGGCAAACAGCCGGGGAACCGTGGGAAAACAATCCACTTTGAATGAGTAACAGGACCAGACCCGTGAAGAGTTTCAGAGCGTATATTAAAGAACTGAATGAGATTGGAGAGATCCAGGAAATTGACCGTGAGGTTGACTGGGACCTGGAAATAGGGGGGATTATCAAACACTCCTACGACCTGGGGGCGCCTGCGCCCTTGTTCAACCGGATCAAGGGCATTAAACCGGGATTCCGTGTACTCGGAGCACCGGCGGGCATGAGTCGGCAAAAAGGGTTGGAATTTGCGCGGGTGGCATTATCATTGGGAATGCCACCCCATGCCAATGGCCCCGGGATCGTCGAATTACTCTCAAGGACATGGGACAGGAAATTCATCCCTCCGGAAATTGTTACGGAAGGCCCGTGCAAAGAGAATATTCAGACGGGTGATGACGTGGACCTTTACAGGTTCCCGACCCCCTTTATTCATAAGGACGACGGCGGCAGATACCTGAACACCTGGGGAATTGTGATTGTTCAGACGCCCGACAAAAAATGGACCAACTGGTCCATCAACAGGGCCATGATAACGGGTAAGAACACGCTGACCGGAACGGGTTTTAAAGGACAGCACCTGGGGGTGATATTCAACCAGTGGAAAGAAAATAATACCCCCATGCCCTTTGCCATCGCCCTGGGGGTCGACCCGGCCATCCCCTTTGTGGGCGGCATGCCCATTCCCGACGGCGTCTCGGAACCCGACTTTGTGGGCGGGTACCTGGGGGAACCGGTACAGGTTATTGATTGTGAGACCGTTCCGCTACAGGTTCCCGCCAATTCCGAGATCGTCATCGAAGGAACGGTTCATCTCAAGGAAGAGACCCGGGAAGGCCCCATGGGGGAGTACACCGGGTATATTTCAAAAGGCGAATCTTCCCCTCAGCCGGTTTATGAGGTATCCGCCATTACCCACAGAAATGCGCCGATCCTTCCCGTGGTGGCCGCGGGAGAGCCCGTTGAAGAAAACCATACCTGCTGGGGGATCGGCATCTCAGCCGAGGTGACGGCGGAGCTCAGAAAACACAATTTCCCCGTGGCACGGTGCTTCATCCCCTTTGAATCGGCAGTGCATTGGTTGGTGGTTACGGTAAACAAGTCGGCGAGAGGAAAAGTCTCCGGAAAAGAACTGGTGCAAAAACTGGCGGAGATCTTTTTCCCATCCAAAGCCGGGGAGTTGCTGTCAAAAGTCCTGTTGGTGGATGATGACATTGATCCCGGCAACATCAATGAAGTGGTCTGGGCCTTTGCCAGCAGGTCCCATCCTGAAAATGGACAGTTTCTCTTTCCAAATCTGCCCCCTTTTCCACTTCAACTGTTTGTAACCCCTGAAGAGAAGAAGTCCCGGAAGTCCACCAAGGTGATCTATAATTGTCTCTATCCCGACGATTTTGAAGGAAACCAAATCCCTAAAAGGCTTTCCCTGGAAAACCTGTGCGGAAAATCCTTGAAGAAAAAAGTTCTGACCCATTGGCACGAATACGGGTACAAGTAGGGTAAAAAAGCCAGGCTACCAAGGAAACAGGATGAACAAAATGAAAGGCCCCATCGATCGTGAAATTTCCCTTGAAATTCTTTCTCCCCAGTCCCGGGCCACGGCCGTGGTGGTTCAGACCGTCTTGCCGGAACAATCCGATGAATTTCTGGAATGGCAGCGGGGGATCACCGGGGATGCCAGTCTTCACGCGGGTTACAAATATACGGAAATTTACCAGCCGGCGCCGACCACCAGGGCCGAATGGGTGACGGTGGTCCATTTCGAAAACAACGCCCTGCTGGAAGCCTGGATCAAATCCCCTGTTCGCCAAAAATGGGTGGATGATTTCAAGAAACGATTTGGAGACTTCACACTGAAACGCGTGGGCGGCTTCGATGCATGGTTTTCGGACCTGGCCGGCACCGATGAAAAGATTCCTGATTGGAAAATGGTCCTTACCGTGGTGGCGGCGCTCTACCCCACCGTCATGGTCCTGACCTACTGGCTGTTGACCCCATTTCTCAAACCCCTCCCCTTTGCGGCGCAGATGCTCATCGGAAATATCGCCAGCGTTGCATTTCTGCAATGGGTTGCCATGCCGCTTTTAACACGGCGTCTTTCGTTCTGGCTTCGACCCACAAAAACAACCGGTTGGGGGGTCACCCTTGCGGGACTTGCCGGGATACTGGCAAGTCTTGCCTTGATGCTCTGGCTTTTTATCTCAGTTGGCTAGGATTTTCCGGCTCGCGAAATTCCAGGAAAATGGTCCCCGTAACTTAAACACCCAACGGAAAACCAGGCAATAAGAAAGGAGTAAAATCATGACCCATGACGAATTGATTGCGGAAGCCTGCCGACTGGCCAAGGAGTCGGTTGACAACAATTGGGGCGGTCCCTTTGGCGCGGTCATTGCCAAGGACGGGGAGATTATCGCCCGGGGCCAGAACCGGGTGCTGCTCACGGGGGACATTACAGCCCATGCCGAGGTGGAGGCGATCCGCAAAGCGGCCCGCGTGATCAACCCCTATTCGCCCACCATCACTCCGGAAAACCAAAACAAGTCAACACTTCAGTTTGTGCCGCGCCCGGAAGGGTCACCCGACCCCGTCCCGGAGCGCGCCAGAATGCTCATGGGGCATGAAATCTTCATCAGTGGTGCACCCTGTCCCATGTGCATGAGCGCCATTTACTGGGCCAGGATCGATGCGGTATACTTTGCCTGCGACCTGGAAGATACCCGAAAAATCGGTTTCGATGACGCCTTCCAGTACGAGGATTTTGCACTTCCCCTGGACCAGCGTCGCATCAAAATAATGCAGTTCCATCAGGATCTGGGCCTCAAAGCCTATGAGGCGTGGACCGACAAAAAGGACCGGCATTTTTATTAACCACGGAAAAAAGAGCACCGCCGGAACGGCATGGATGCATTAAAGAAAAGGATATTACAAGATGGACGTGTCCTCAATGACCGTGTGTTAAAGGTCGACAGTTTTTTGAACCACCAGATTGATGTTGACCTGATGGACCGGGTGTGCCAAGTGGGGTCGGGACATCATTCGTCAGTGCTTTTGAAAGTTCTTTAACATGCAATAACAGTCTCTCGTCCCGGTTGAAATACCCGACGAATTGAAGCCCATGTGGAAGCGGGTCTTGTTTGTTCCAGTATGGCACCGAGATCGTAGGAAGTCCGCAATTGGTCCACGGAATATTCATAATGGGATCGCCGGTGGAATCAAGCCCTCTTGGCGCGGCGCCGGTCGCTGATGGACAGACCCATGCATCCAGTTGGTGGACCTCCATGATCCGTTCCACTTTGGCTCTGAATTCGTAACGCCGAGCTGCCAATATCGCTGACGCATCATCGTTAATATTAGATCCTTTTGGAAAATAGGCTGCCGTACGAGGTCCATAGAGATCGGGATACCGCGTGTACCATTTTGAATGGATGCGCGTGAACTCCCGCGTAATCATATCCAGGTGAGAACGGTTCAGCGTCTCAATATCTTCGAAACAGCGAATCTCCTTTATGGTATGGCCGGCGGTTTCCATAGTAAGAACGGCCTCATGGAAATATTCCAGCTCGTTTGCCGTTGCCTGGAAAAGGTAGGGCCCGGTGGGAACCCCCAGGGTCAAAGACGGTTCGCGAACAGCCGATCCTGCGTCCCAATCATCAACGAGGATCTCAAGCACAAGGGATGCGAGGCTCAATTCCGGAAAGAAAAGGCCCACATGATCCGCAGATTCAGAAAAAAGGAAGATGCCGTCGGTTGATATACGGCCGAATGACGGTTTGACCCCGAAAACCCCGCAATATGCGGCAGGCCGTGAAATGGATCCCAGCGTCTGGGTCCCTAACGCCAAAGGAAAATAGCCCGCCGAAACACCCGCCGCCGAACCGCTGCTCGATCCGCCGGGCGTATGGCGCGCATCATGGGGATTGCATGTGGGTCCCGGTTCGGGTCCTGCGAATTCCGCCGTAACGGTCTTGCCGATTACCATGGCACCGGCCTCCTTGAGTCGGGAGACGCAAGCGGCTTCCGGCCCTTCAAACAACTCTTTTGGAAGTTTCGAGCCGCAGCGGGTCGGAAATCCATCGACACGAAAAATGTCTTTTACCCCAATGGGAAGGCAGAAGAGCGGCGGACGTTCCCGGCTCCCTTCGTATTTAGCAACCGCACCCTCTACTTCTCGCAATATTCGATCCGGCTGAAAAGTGCCGCCTACCAAGGCATGCAGCCCGGCTTCACGTTTCGTTATTCGACCCACGAGTTCTTGATAGTAAAGGATCGCCGAATTCCCGTCGGTTCTAAAATTCTGCATCATGGATATTGAATTCATCTAGTCGCCCTTGTGAATACTTCATCAATATTTTTAAGTAGTTCGGAGGCAGGTCATGGGGTTGGACCGACTCTTTCATGTTTGTCTTGGGCGTATCATAATCATGGGTCTTATGGCCCGAGGATCACGATCCGTCCCTCACCTCCTTCAGGGTATTGATCGGCGGTTATCACCCCGCCCAAGCCCTGTTCCATATAGTTGGAAAGGGCCTGCTGATAAGATATGCCCAACTGAGTGAACGACGCATCCCCGAAAGGATACTGGTCCCCGCCGCCAGCCAGAAAATCGAGGGTCGCCACATTAAGGCCGGGACCTGGAAAGACCTCACCGTCCATAACAATGACCGTACCGTCATTGAGCACCAGATCACGCACACGACGTCCCGGATGCGCCTCTGGGTTGTCCGGATCGCGGCCCTCTTGAGCCAGATCCACCACCACCTCAAAACCGGATACCTGGGCAAAACGCCCCGAGGAAGACGCAACGGCAGAGTAGGCGTTTTCAAGGATATCCTTGAACTGATCGCGGGGGATGTGGGGAACCAGGGTGACAAAACTTGAAAAGGGGGCAATATCAAAGGTGTCTTTTTTGGAGATTTCACCCGGTCCGCGGACATCGTTGTTTCGAATCCCTCCTCCGTTCTGAAGCGCCACGTCCGGCGACGGCAAGTCAAACGCTTTTGCCACCTGCCGGGCCTGCCACAATATGGCATCAGCCATCAGATCCCCCAGGTTTGTCTCCTGTTTTCGGATTCTTGCACGGACCCCGTCCAGTTCTACCTGGGAAAACCCGACAATCTGTGATGCCAATCCATCGACAGACTGCTTTACAGGTTCGGTCACCATCTCCACAACCAGGGGGTCCCTTGCGACGGCATCGGGGGGAACACCCGACACGCGCCGCGGCCCGCTCCGGGAATCCAGGACTTTAACGATGTTCCCCAGGATATCAAAGACGGCCACGAAGCGACCGATATATCGGTATCCACCGGGACAGGTCACCACCGGAATCTGCCTCCCGGTCGCATCCATGGCATATTGGGGGTAAGCGCCCATAACGTCATCCTCATCCCCGGGGATCAGGAGGTCATTTTGGTTGGCAAGCAGTTCGCTACCCCCGCCGGAAACCACCACGTCGATGCCATGTAGAGACGATATCAATTTCAAATCCGCATCAAGGCCTCTTAAATGACTCACCAGGATGATGATGTTCACACGAAGGTTCAACAATTGGTTCACCTGGGCCTGAACGGCCTCCATAACCGGGTCCACCTTCACATTTCGGGGGCTGGAAAGAAACGGTAGATCTTTTGTGGTCGCACCGATAATGCCGATACTGCGCCCTCCGGTCACCACGATCGTGCTTTTGGCAATCCCACCCGCATCAAAAAGTTCCTGAAGCCCCGGCTCCATTCTAAAATCGAGATTGGCACTCAAAAACAGGGGATTTGAAAAACTCAGGATAAACTCTCTCAGCACATCCGGCCCGAAATCAAAATCGTGGTTGCCGAGGGTAATGGCATCGTAGCCGATAAGCTCCATGGCCACGGCATCGTAGAAGGGAATGCCATGCTCCAGGCTGGCGTTCCATTCGGCGCCGGCAAGGAAATTATCACCCGTTGACACCATCACCGCCCCCTGGTGCCACAGAGGGTTGCGGTGCGGGTTCAGCAGCGCCTCTTCCTTGAGTTCATGGGCAAGGGTACTGAAACGGGCCGCCCCACCGAATGGCCCGTCTGCCAAAAGGGAGGATTGGCCATCATTATGGTGGAGAAGCGTAAGGGTAAATGCCAACCCGGGTAACTTTCGCTCCGCTGCATCGGCCGTTAAAACCCCTGCCGCAAGCAGCATCGCCAACAACACCAGACCCGCCACTTTGGTAGAAAAACGCCACCGAAACGCCATGCTCACATGATCCATACATCGCTCCTAAATTTTAAAGGGATTTGAATAATCCTATGCCCCAGCCACCTGAATTTTTTCAAGATCAAGGATAAGGGAAATATCGCCGTTTTCCATAATGCCTACGCCCGCAAACAGCCCTGTCTTGGCCAGCAGCTCTCCCAGGGGAATGGCCATAAGCGGCATATTGCCGATAATCGCGTCCGCCGAAACGCCCAAACCGCCATCCTCGGACGATGGCGTGCGGGAAGAGGCAGACTGCCGCAGTCTGATGATATGGCCGCCTTTACCCTTGGTTTCATCTCCCATTCGCAAGATACTTCTGAGATCACAAAACTGCGATCCTTTATGGGGGGCATCAGGCTCCTCACTTTCTATGGCATGGACATGGGATGTGGGAATGGCCAGGATATATTTCCCCAGCCTGAACAAAACCGCATAGATAATCGAGAGAGAAAGGGGCAGGCTTATAATAAACCGGGTCCCTTTAGAAGGCTTCGATTGAATTTTCATGTTGCCACCCAGATATTCGATGGCCTGGGCGATGACATTCATGCCGATCCCTCTACCCGCCAGCTGGGTGGTCTCTCCGGCGGAAGAAAAATCCGGCCGACAAATAATGTTCAGGAGCTTCTCGTTTGAAAGGACGCTCATCTCCTCATGGCTCATGCTCATCTTTTCTTTGAGGTACGCGATGATGGCTTCACGGTCCAGACCCCGACCATCGTCACTGACCGTCAGTATCAGTTGATCCCCGCGCCGTTCCGCTTCCAGAACGATTTTCCCTGTCCCGGCCTTGCCGGCCTTTTCCCGCTCACCGGAAGGCTCGATACCGTGGGCAACGGCATTTCGCAACAGGTGCATAAACGGCTCTCTCAGGCGATCCATCAAGCCGATATCCACCTCAATTTCACCCCCCACAATTTCAAGCGTCACATCCCGGTTGTAGGCTTTCGCCAGATCGCGAATGGTTTTTACAAACAGCTCACCGAAATCCTGAACGGGCATCAGCCTGAGCTGGGCCAACTGGAAATAGAGCCCTTTGAGCATGGAAATGTAATGATTAATCCAGCTTCCAAGACCCGCGGATATCTGATCCTCCGTCAGGGGTGGGAGCGTCTTTTCCAGCAGCATGATTTCCTGAGACCGGGCCAGAAGCGACTCGATCAAAGCATAATCCACCCGTATGCGATCAATTTTACCCGGCGTTGCAGACAACCGGATCTCAGGCTCCGCCCGATCGACCCATTCCTCAGGATCTTTTGACAGATCTTCAGAAATCGACCGCAGTCTTTCCAGGTCCTCCGGCTCGCTGATCTCACCCTCGCCCGCCACAAAAGCTTTGAGAAGATCTGTGCCATCAAAAAGCAATTGAACGATCCGCTCATCAGGGATTTTACTACCGTCCTGAAATAATTTACACCAGGACTCCATGGCATGACAAAAAGTGGCCAGATCCGTCATGCTGAGGGCTCTGGCCATTCCCTTCACGGAATGGATTTTGCCGTGTATGTCACCCCACAACTGCTGGTCTTGAAGGTCCTTTTCCACCCTGATCAAAACAGCATCCAACTCTTCAAGGTACTTGCTCGATTCCTGGATGAAAATTTTCCGGTATTTATCAAGTTCCATGGGCCAATCCCGCCAGCTTCTTCCAGATCCCGTCGGGCGTCATCAACTTCACCGTATCCCCTCGTTCATTAAAAACAGCCCCGGTCCCGCCGTTGTCCTCAACCCACTTGATGCCCACGATCCTGTCCGGAATCAAACCCACCTTTTCAGCATTCCATTTCAG
>JABGPV010000370.1 GCA_018644785.1 Deltaproteobacteria bacterium
CTCCCGATTCTGAAGGTTCAAGGTCATCCCAAAACAGAGCAGATCCGTCGAGTGCTGCATAGGCGGCTGAAAAAACCTCTGCCCCTTCACCTCCCGTCCAACGAATAATAACTTCGTCTCCTGCCATAACCTCCTGGCCTTCCTCTGGTTCGAGAAGTTCAATCGCCATTGGGATAACAGCCGGTTCAGGGGCATAGATTATTACACCAAACTGATTGCGGGCCTCGAAGACTACCATATCTCCACCTTTTAGATCAGACAGATCCATAGTGTAGATTGGTGATCCATCCCCTGCTTCTGTGCTTTCAACGTCACCACCACCTAAATATTCGATGGTCATGGGGTCCCCGTTTATGGTGAGATTTAAGGTGGAAACGAGGTTCTGATCTCCATCCATAACCAAAGCATAGGCTATTGGGCCATCCTCTTCGACGGATACGGTCGCTTGGACTATGTAATTCGGTTGAACCGCTGCGTTGTCGCTATCGCTTGAGCAGGCGGGCATACACATGATCGAGACAGCTAGAAGGACTATGAGAAGAAAATCCAAAGTAATTGATCGCTTAGGTCTCCATGTTATAAAAATTTTATTATCATCCATCAAGCAACTCTCCTATTTTCTGAATAGCTAAAACCGAGCTATTATGATAGCCTTTTAGCTGACTGATGTATGTTGAGGGTATCTGAAATTCCCTCATATGTCAAAAATCCACACAGACACAAATGTAGTAGGGCCATCATTTATTATTTTCGTTGACGATATTCTCAAAAATCCGTCTCAACAAAATGCCGTAATAAGCGCAACATGCAACATGGCCGAAACGATGATCAAGGCCCAAAATAACATCCATCCTCCGCTTTCCGGGATCGCCTGTCAAAATGACAGGTCCAGGCCCTGGAGCAGAGGACAGTCGCTCCCATGGATACGATCTCTCATGGCGAGGACATAATCGGGTCGTTGCTCATCTTTCCACCTGGGGTATCCCCCCTGCCACACATAACGGATCAACGCCTGAAATGAACGCCTGCTGAACCGGTACGGACCGATGGCCGCCTCATTCTGAGCTTCATCCATTGCGAACAGTGCTTCAGAGCGGTTGCCGTATTTTTCGATGATTTCCTCAACAATATCCTGTGTGCGGGTTCCTTCGGGCTTCTGCTTGAAATCCGCTTCTTTTTGAGGAAAGGGATATTTTTTGTACACTTCTCCCATAAACCCGGCAAAATGGACCCCGTGAATGGCGCCCATGAGATCCCCGATTCTTTCGGGGTCCGGTATGTGATACACTTGCCAGGATAATTGCCTAGATTCATTGGGTTCGCATGCTGCAATGTCATCAATATGTCCGCAAAACGCTGTAGAGAAAAAGAAATACCGATCCAGAAGCAACATATCAGAATCAATATTGAAAAACCCGAAGGCGATGGTACCGTGGCTTATGGATTCAAAGGCTAACGGCATGGTTGGATCCTTTCTGGTGATATGTTCTTTTTGAAGAAATGATGTTGACCGACCCCCAAAAATGCTTAGTTTTGTAAATCGAAATTTTGTGCAAGTTATGGGGTCATCAAAGGCCATCAATGTTTGACAGAATCTATGAGAAAATCCCGTTTTTATCAAGGAGCAAAAACATGCAGCCAGAAAACAGTGCCCGGCAGAAATTTGCCGGCGCCACCAAATATGTCCTCGATGAAGAATTAGCCCAGATCGTCAATATTTCAATGGCGCTTGAGATGCCGCTTCTGCTCAAGGGTGAACCCGGCACGGGGAAGACCATGCTGGCACACGCCATCAGTGAAGCCCTGAACATGAAGCTCATTGTTTTAAATGTCAAAAGCAGCATGAAACTGATTGAGGCACTCTACCAGTACGATACCCTTACCCGGTTAAACGACAGCCGTTTCGGGGATTCCGAACGGGATGTGAGCAGCATTGAAGAATATATCAAAATGGGAAAAATCGGCCAGTCTTTCAAGGCGGATGAAAAAGTGGTGTTGCTCATCGACGAAATTGACAAGGCGGATACGGATTTTCAGGATGATATGCTGGATGTTCTGGACCAAATGGAATTCGATATCATCGAGATTGATAAAACCGTTGGCGCAAAGAACAGACCGGTCATCATTATTACCTCCAATGCCAAGAAGGATCTTTCCGACCCGTTTCTGGGACGTTGCAACTTTCACCACATTGCCTTTCCCGATGACGACATGATGCATCAAATTCTTAAAGTTCATTTTCCGGAGATCGACAAGGACCTGCTTGAAAACTCTATTCGCGCTTTCTACAAAGTGCGGGACTTCCGCGGGATTGAAAAAAAGCCGGCCACCCGGGAGCTGATCAACTGGATTCGTGCCCTGCAGGCGGACCCGGATTTCAAAGCCAAGAACCTGGTGAAGGGAGACCTTCCTTATCTGGGTGTTTTATTTAAGAAAAGCCCCGACTATGCCATTGCCAAGAATTCCTCCGCCCGCATGCGGATTTAAAAACCGAAGGAAACAAAATGTTTACCAGCTTTTTCTTTCTGCTCAGAAAAGTGGGCATCCCGGTATCACCCACCAGCTTTTTGCGCCTTCAAAAGGCGTTGGGCATGGGACTGATCACGTCCCTTGATGATTTCTACACGGCGGCCCGGTCCATCCTTGTAAAAAGTGAAAGATACTTCGATCTCTATGATCAGGTCTTCGCACACCGCTTCGAGGGCGCCGAGTTAAAGGATCCGGAGGCATTCGAAATCAGCCAGGTGGCTCAGGCCATGCTGGAAGAGTGGCTGAAGGATCCCAAAGGTGTTGCCGACGCATTGGGGATGGACGAAAAAGAGCTCAGCAAATTAAGCCCGGAAGAGCTGCTTCAATATTTCCTTGACCGCCTGGAAGAGCAAAAAGAAGAACATCATGGGGGCGCCAAATGGATCGGTACGGGCGGCACCTCTCCGGTGGGCCATTCGGGTCATCATCCGGGCGGCATGCGGGTAGGGGGTGTTTCCCGAAACAAGTCCGCTGTAAAGGTGGCCATGGACAGACGGTACAAAGACTATTCCCAGGACGGCCCCCTGACACAGGCCCAGATCGGCGAAGCCCTGAAACGACTTCGAAATATGGTGCCCAGTGGTCCCAAGGATGTGGTCAATATCGATGAGACCATTTACCAGACCATGAAAAACGCAGGGGAAATAGAGATTATTTTTGAACGGAGTGTGAAAGACCGCCTGAAAGTCATCCTGGCCATCGACAACGGGGGATGGTCCATGGACCCCTATATTGAGATGGTACAGACCCTGTTTTACTATGCGCGAGCCCAGTTTAAGGAAGTGAAGACCTATTTTTTCCACAATACCATTTACGACCAGGTTTGGCAGGATCCCGCCCGGTACAGAAAACCATACCGGATTGATGAACTGGTTCGAAGGGACCCGGAAACCCGCGTGGTCATCGTGGGAGATGCCAGCATGGCCCCCTATGAATTGATGTCCACGGACGGCAGCATCCATATCGAGGAAAGGTCCTCCCGCCCCAGCCACGAAAGATTGCGGTTTATTGCCGATACCTTCCCCCATGCCGTCTGGATCAACCCCAAGATGGCGGCGGAATGGCCCTATACCCGAAGCATTAACATGATTCGAGAAATATTCCCCATGTTTGAATTGACCATTGACGGCCTGGAAAAGGCCGTCGGTCATCTCATGAGCGATAATTGAGGAATGGTTTTGCCTAATACCTCACCTTCTCAAGTCCTTTCAGCCATTCTTTGACAACGGGCGGTACTTCAGGACTAACAATCACGCCCATGTGCGATAAGTTTGGCAAAAGCTTCACTTGAACCCCTGTATATTGAGAAATTACCGGTTCAAATTGATCAGCGATGAAGGCTTCGTCGGAGGTACCGGCGATAACCCATAATGGTTGCGTTATGGCGCTGAGATCTTTCTTATAGTTTCGAGGGGCGTAAGCCGTGTTGAGTCTATGGGAGTACAACAGGGTTTCGGTCCCATCACGGGCTTCTTCTGGCATCATGAACTCAATGGCATCCAGATAATCAAACCAATGAATCCCAACATTATTTAGCATGGTCAACCCGGCAATGCGCCAAAAGTGAGCTTGCGCCCACCCACCCGAATTGGCACGCATCGTAGGTGCATTATATTTGAGGAAGGGCGAAAGCAGTATATAAGCGTCGGCTTGCTTACCGTATCGGCTTCCGGCAAAGCGAATGGCCAGCCCACCCCCGGATGAATGGCCGCCCACAATCAGCATTGCGTTAGGATTATCCTTTCGAATAATGGCAATAAGATCCGCCAAATCATCTTCCAATTGGCCTATGTAGTCCACATCGCCCCGTCTTTCGGGCGTAGATCCATGTCCCCGTAGATCCGGAGTGTATACCTGAGCCAGATCTTCAGCGCTAATGGATTCGGCCAAAGGCAGGAAATACCGGCTGTGCCAACCTGAGCCATGCAACAGAATGATCACCCTGTCGGATTGAGCAGGAT
>JABGPV010000371.1 GCA_018644785.1 Deltaproteobacteria bacterium
TCCTCAAGCTCATCCATTAAGCTTTCGGTAATTTCTTTTTTGCCCGCAAAAAGACTGTCAATCCGGCCGGTGAAAGACGACCTGGTTTTGGTAAGGCCGTGACGAAGTCTCTTAAAAACGCCGTCTCGGGTGTTTTCAGGCTTGTTTCTATTTTCCCCGTGGACCGGTGTATCATTCTCCACGGGGTCGGCAAGCTCAGGGCTTGGCGGTGTTTCCACCTGTTTGACGGTTGGCTTCTTCGGATGTTTTTTCTTTCTAAAAATGGCCATTTTGAGTTGTTCCTGGTTCAAAAAGTGGTTTTGGGAATAAACTTTTGGTTTTAGTTGGCGGCAAACTGGCCCTGCATACGCTGGATGTCAACGGCCACGAGTTTTGATACACCTTTGTTCTCCATTGTGATACCGAAAAGACAATCGGTGATGGCCATGGTTTTTCGGCTGTGGGTCACCATGATAATCTGGGAGTCCCTTTTTATTTTGTTTAACAGGTCATTGAATCGATCGATATTGGCTTCGTCAAGCGGTGCATCCACTTCATCCAAGAGACAAAAAGGGCTTGGCTTGATCATGTAAATGGCAAAAATAAGGGCCATTGCCACCAGGGCTTTTTCACCACCCGAAAGTAGGCCCATATGGCTCAGACGTTTTCCGGGGGGCTGTACCTCCACCAGGATACCGCTTTCAAGGGGTTTTTGTTCGTCTGTCAGCCTGAGGCCAGCTGTGCCGCCGCTGAAGAGGATGGGGAAGATTTCTTTAAGTTTCTGATCCACCGCCAGAAAGGTTTTGTTGAATTTTTCGAGCGATGTCCGGTTTATTTTTTTTATGGCGGCGTTTAAGGATTCTATGGAATTCAACAGATCCTGACGCTGCCCCAGAATAAAATCCCGGCGTTCTTTGAGAGCTTCATATTCCCTGATGGCTGTCAGGTTCACCTCCCCCATATTATTCCGCACCGCTTTCTGATTTTCGATTTCTTCCTTTGCCGCTTGTTCATCGAAATCATCCTTCAGGAATTGTTCGTAGATTTCCCTCATGTTGACACCAAAATTTTCCCGGACCCTTTCCAAGAGGCTGTCGATTCTGAACCGGATCTCGGATTGGACCATCTTGCTGCTGTTGATCTCCTCGGTGAGGCGATCAATCTGACCCTTCAGCTCCGAAACCCGATGTTCCTCATCCCTGATGGCCTCCTTTCGGCTGCGGTAATCCAACTCCGAGCGACCCATGCGTTCCTCCGCCTGCCGTAATTCTTCATAAAGGCTTTTGAGGGACTCTTTAAGCCCTACTCCTTCCGCTTCACACGCCTGCCGGCGGTGTTGTCCGTGCTCAGTATCCTTTAAGATGGCCTCAAGTCTTTCCAGTGAGTCATCCAGGTAATTGTCGACCATATCCATTTCACGGGCTACGCCTCGCTGAGATTCCTTGCGGAGACGACAATCTTCCCTGAGCTTTGAAGCCTTTTCGCGGGTGTCTTCAAATTCTGCTTCAGCCTCTTTTAATTCCCGTTCCTTTTCGTGGAAATAAGCGGCTTCCCGGGCTTGTTTTTCCCGGCTTTCGTGAAGCGCCGACTGTAACTTGTTCAGTTTTTCCTGCTGGTTTCTCTGATCGATTTCATTGTGTTTGAGGTCATCTTGAATTTTTCGGGAAAGTTTTTCAGACTGATCCAATTCCTGGCCCAGGCGAAACAGTATTTTATCAACATCGCTGATGTCGTCCCGGCAGGACCATTTTTCGTCGGTCAACTGCAGAACCGCCCTTTGATTTTCTTCAATCTCAGCCAGAAGGTCTTCCAGTTGAAAACGAAGATCTTCAAAATTTCGTTTGTGGGTGGCGACCGCATTTTTCAGGTCGATGATTTCTCTTTTTCTGGCCAGAAGACCCCTTGAGGCATGGGAAAGCCGCCCGCCCGTGATAACACCACGCTGATCCACCACATCACCTTCAGGGGTGACAAAGCAGCGTGTACCGCCATGTTTCCCCAAAGCGGTCAGGGCCGTCGGCACATCATCGACCAATACGGTGTTATTCAAGATGTCGTTGATGAGCGGTTCAAATTCTTTCGATGTGGTAACAAAATTGCGCAAGGGCAGAAATTTTGAATCGGTTTTGTCCTCTTTGGTGGAATATATGAAGTCCTCCAGAGGGACAAAACTGCCGATTCCCCTGCTCTTCTCCTTGAGATAGCCAACTGCGGCTGCGGCGTCGTCTTTTGTCATGGTGATCACATATTGCAGTTTATCGGCCAGAGCCGCTTCGAGAGCCCTTTCATACCGGGGTTCCACTTCAATGACATCCGCCAGAATTCCCAGAACCCGACCCTGATTGCCCGGTGTAAAATCCTTGGCCCGCATGATGGTTCTCACGCCCGCTTTGTATCCTTCAAAATTTTCCATCAGTCCTTCCAGGCTTGCTATTCGGGACCGACAGCCGTTCAACTCTGATTCCGCTTTTTTTGCCTCCGCCTCAACCCGTTTTTTGATGCTCTCAAGCTCGCTCGTTTTGGTACCCGTTTCATTGATGTTGTTCTCGAGTTCCTGAAGCTTTTCCATGAGTGCTTCCCGGACCCGGGTTTTTCTTTCGGAAGTTTTCAGGATGCTTTCAGACCTTCCGGTGGTCTCTGCCAGTTCATTTTCCAATCTGGACCGGCGGTCGGAGACCTGTTCCAATGCCTTGTTGAGATATCCCGTTTCATGGTTAAGACCCACCGCATGGGTTTCGCCGGCGCTCATGCTGTGCCTTGCCTTTTCAAAGTTCTCCCGGATTTCGTTGAAAAGCCGTTTTCGTGTTTTCAGCCGTTCCGCTTCAAGTTGCGCTTCCTCCTCAAGATCGGCGCTTTCTCTCTGTAGTCTGAGCATTTCCCCTTTCAGGTGGTCCTTCTTTTTCTCCAGGGTCACAATGTTCGTTCGCACGTCCCCCTGCTCTGTTTCGAGGCGGGAAGCCAATTCGGAAAGGGTTTTGAGTTCTCCTTCCAGGGATTGTATGTCCGCTTCCTTTTTTTGAACCCGATCTCTGCAATCAAAGTGTACCTTGCGACAGGCGGAAAGCCCCTCTTCCTTTTCCTCGAGATCCAGGTTCATGTGGACGATTTTGGCTTCGTGCCGGGAAAGGGTTGCGGCGAGGCCGTTTTTCTCATCCACAAGAGTTTCAGTGGAGTGTATTTTACGGCCCACATCAGCCATTAGTTTTTCGTAAGTGTTCCCAAAAAACGCCAGTTCCAGATCCTGAATTTTGTCGCTGAGGGTTTTGTAACGGTTGGCCTTGGCCGCCTGTCTTTTGAGGGATCGGATCTGTTTTTCGATTTCGCTTAAAATATCGCCAACCCGTTGCAGATTGGTTTCGGTCAGCTCGATTTTCTTTTGTGATACTGCCACCTTTTTTCTATATTTTGTGATACCGGCAGCCTCTTCCAGCATGATGCGGGTTTCCTCGGGCCGCTGTTCAATAATGTTTCCGATCTGGCCCTGGCCGATAATGGAAGAGGTTTTGTTTCCCAGACCCGTATCCATGAAAATCTCCTGGATGTCCTTTAACCTGCATGGCACATTGTTGAGCAGGTATTCACTCTCGCCGGACCTGTAAAGACGTCTGGTAACAGACAATTCCGGGTTGTGGGCCAAGGCGGGTGGGAAGTCGCCGGTTCCATTTTCAAAAAGGAGCGATACTTCAGCCATTCCAAGCGGTTTGCTGCTACCGGCGCCGCTGAAAATAACATCTTCCATTTTGCGACCGCGGAGCTGTTTGGGGCTCTGTTCTCCCATACACCACCGGATGGCGTCGACCACATTGCTTTTACCGCAGCCATTGGGACCCACAACGCCACTGATACCGGTCGGGAAGTTAATTTCCAACCTTTCCAGAAAGGACTTGAAGCCATGTATGGATACTTGCTTAATTTTCATCCCGTTCTCCGCTCCTGGGATTTTAGATTTTATCCGGATGGGTTTTCGTACCCTGTAATAATCAAAGATTCTCTAACATAATTTCCGGGTATTGTAAATAGAAAATACAATATGATGTGATATAAAAAACCTTAATGCCAAGATATAGTGCAGTATGTTTCCATTTTTGAATGATGTTGACATATTCTCAGCAAAATCCCTATTATCGGATAACAAAATATATGAGGTTAACCGATGATGGATCTTATGGAAGCGATGAAAGAAAGAAGAAGCACCCGTGCTTTTCTTGAAAAAACCGTGGCCCGGGAGACGCTGGAATATCTTCTTCATCTGGCCACACAGGCACCCTCGGCCATTAACCTCCAGCCATGGGAGCTGACCATTGTGTCCGGTGAAGAGAAAAAGCGATTGAGCCGGGTCCTGGTAAAGCGCATGAAGGAACGAAACATCACCTGTGGCCCGGGAGCGAAAAACCCCCTTTCCGAGGCCTTCATGGAGAGACAACGGGGACTCTTAAATACCATTCAGCCCCATCTGCCGGAAGACATCGTGTTTCAAAATTTCATCAATGAGGGGAGTTGCAATTT
>JABGPV010000372.1 GCA_018644785.1 Deltaproteobacteria bacterium
CTTTGAAGTGACCCGGATCAGCTTAAAAATATTGACAGCCATCGAAAGTGATGATGTCAAATCCCTGCCACAGACGTTTTATCTAAAGAATTTTCTCAAGGCTTATGCGGAACTTTTCAAGTTAGATTCCGGGAAAGTTATTGATGGTTACCTTGAGAACATTGCCTATCTGAATAATACAAGATGAATGAAGAAGTCAGTAATTTCTTGAGGAAACAGGCAAGGGGACGTTTCCTCAGGTACGTGCGGATCGACACACAATCCGATCCTGGGTCCAAAATGCATCCCTCTTCGGGAGGGCAATGGGTTTTGGGCCGGCTGTTGAGGGAAGAACTCATTGAGTTGGGGTTGTCGGATGTTGAGCTCGATGCCCATTGCTATGTGTACGCTTCGTTGCCGTCTTCGACAGGTTTTGTCGGACCTGCCATTACATTTTGTTCCCATCTCGACACCTCTCCATCGGAGTCAGGCGCCCATATAAAGCCGATGGTAATTGAAGATTATAATGGAGGCGAAATTCAGTTTCCCGGAGCTGGAAAAATCCGGCTGACGCCCGCAGAATCGCCGGAGCTGTTGCAGTTCATTGGTGAAACGCTCATTATGAGCGACGGACGGACACTTCTGGGAGCCGATGACAAGGCGGGTATCGCCGAGATTATGGCGGCCCTCTGTGCTTTTAAAGCTTTTCCCAAACTGCCCCATCCGGAACTGCGAATCGTTTTCACCCCTGATGAAGAGATTGGCGCCGGTACGGATTTCATCCAAATGGAACGGATGGGCGAATTTGCCTACACCATGGATGGGGGCATGATGGGGGAAATTGAACAGGAATGCTTTGACGCAAGGGGCCTGGACCTGGTTTTCAATGGACACAATATTCATCCCGGGTATGCCAAAAACAAAATGATCAATGCGGCGGCCTTGGCAGCCCGTTTCATTGCGGCACTGCCTGAATGGGAAAGCCCCGAACATACTGAGGATCGTGAAGGATTCTATCATGTGACCCAAAAAACAGGCGATGAGAATTCTGCAACGGTCAAATTGATCATTCGGGATTTTGATCGAGCTGAAAACACTCGCCGAATGGACACCCTGAAACAACTGTCACGGGTATTTGAACTGCGTTACGCCGGGTTGGAAATCAATATCAGGGCCAGAGATCAATACAAGAACATGAAGGAGGTTCTGCGCCGGTATCCGGAGGTGGCGGATAAGGCCAGAACGGCCATCAAGGCCTCGGGTATTGCCATCCGGGAGAATCCCATTCGAGGGGGGACGGACGGGGCGCGGCTTTGTTTTATGGGCGTTCCGACCCCCAATATATTTACGGGCGCCATGATGGTTCACTCAAAAACCGAATGGATTCCAGAGGTTGCGCTTGAAAAGGCGGCAGAAGTGATTGTGCGATTATGTGGGCTGTGGGGCAAAAATTGAAGGGTATTTATGAAAAAATGCAATATATGTTACAAATTGATGAAAAAAAGCTTGATTTTTTCTTAAATCATGCTAAGTTCCACCCACTATTAATTTTCCGCCCCTAGCTCGTGTCTGGCTTCGTTATCGAACGAAATTCCATTTTCAAAGTGGCAGCCGCAAGTATGGTAGTGTGGATCTATTCAGGAAGAAAAGGAGATGTCACTATGGCTAATGGGACTGTAAAGTGGTTCAGCGATCAAAAAGGGTTTGGTTTTATCGAGCAGGAAGACGGTCCGGATGTATTTGTTCACCATTCTGCAATCGTCATGGAAGGGTTTAAGTCCCTTAACGAGGGAGATCAGGTCACTTTTGATATTGAGCAGGGACAGAAAGGTCCCGCAGCTGCGAATGTTAAAGTAGCATAGCCCGAACTATTTTTTTCGAACAATCCGAGGCGCTCCTTCTAATTTCGGGGAGCGCCTCTTTTTTTGCTGATTTCACGATACCCCATGGAATTCCGATCCAATCACTAATTCGCTCGTTCTCTCGCCTTTACTGAATGTTTCTTGTGTAGTACAATTTAAAAACATGTTTAGAAATCTGGAACTCCTCAATGATCGGGAAGTTCGTAAGAATGGCAATAAACCGCTTGTTTTTCCTGAAAATGACGTTTCCCGTGGTGTTTATGTTCATGCCCTGCGTGAGTGGGGCGGCAACGGTGGGGACGGTGAACCAACTGGTGGCGGCTGTTTCAGCGGCCAACGCGGGTGGAGATAAAGAGATTTTTCTTGAAGACGGCGTCTATACCCTCACTTCTGCCCTGGTGATTCAGGCCGACAACGTCATTATTAGAAGCCTGTCCGGAGACAGAAGCAGGGTCACGATTCGCGGCACCGGGCTGCCCGGATCAGTATCACATATTTTTTTTGTTGAAGGGGACCAATTTACCGCCAGGGACATGACGTTGCGTGAGGTTTATTACCATGCTATTCAAATGCAGATTGATGCTCAGGCGCCCACCTTTGTAAACCTCCATATCCTGGATACCTATGAACAGATGGTCAAGGTCCCCTATGATGAGAGTCAGCCCGAACTTCATTCCGACAATGGTTTGGTGGAAGGATGTATGTTTGAATACAGTGCCGGTATTGGGCCCCAATGGTATATCGGCGGGGTGGATGCACACCATGCCTTTAACTGGGTGATTCGTGGCAATACCTTCAAAAATATTCGCAGTCCGAGTGAGGCGATTGCGGAACACGCCATCCATTTCTGGAGCGATTCGCAAAATACGCTGGTCGAGCGCAATACCATTATAAACTGTGATCGAGGCATCGGTTTCGGATTGGGAGATCGTGGTCATGTAGACGGCATTATCCGGAACAACATGATCTACCATGACGCGACGGAAGGTTTTGCGGACGTGGGCATCGGGTTGGAATCCGCTCCCGGCGCCCAGGTATACAACAATACAATTTTGAACGAGAACAGCTATCCCAACGCTATCGAATATCGCTTTGCCGAAACTACCGGCGTCAGCATCATCAACAATCTGACCAATCGGGTTGTTGCGCAGCGGGACGGGGCTTCCGGAACGGTTTCACATAATGTGACCCACGGAGCGGCTGATTGGTTCGTATTGCCAGGAAATGGGGACCTTCATCTTGCATCGCCTGTCGCCGAGGTGGTGGACCAGGGCATCTTTGTGTCCGGTCTTGTGGATGATTTTGATGGGGACCCAAGACCGCAGGGGACGGGCTATGACGTGGGGGCTGATGAATATATGGATGTCTGGTCCTGCCCGGATTGCTCGGAAGATGAGGTGGTGATACAAAATATCACGTTTCCGGCGGGCAGAACCTGCGAATGTGAAGGCGCCGTTTCCATTACCATTGAATCGGACGTCACCATCGAACGGGATGCGATTGTTTTATTTGTGTCCCCGGTCGTAAAGATCCGTTCACGGGTAACCGTGGAGCAGGGTGCTCTCCTGACCATTAGACAGGGGCGCACTGAATAAGTTTAAAAACAGAACATGACGTTAATAGGGGAAACGCCTGATGAGAATCCTAGTCGTTGAAGATGATCGCAAAATTGCATCCTTTATTTCAAACGGTTTGAAAGAAGCCGGATTTGCGGTGGATGTGGCCCTTGACGGTGTGGACGGCCTTCACCTGGGGGAGACCGAACCCTATGATGCGGCCGTGGTGGATATCATGTTGCCGGGGATTGACGGGTTGTCCCTCATTGAGCGGCTTCGTCAGAAGAAGATCACGATTCCGGTGATTATTCTCAGCGCAAAACGGTCAGTGGACGATCGGGTCAAGGGTTTGCAGACCGGTGGGGATGACTACATGACCAAACCGTTTTCATTCTCCGAGCTCCTGGCCCGCGTTCATGCCCTCATTCGCAGGTCAACCCGGGTGGCGGAACCGTCCACACTTCATGCCGGGGACCTGACACTGGATCTCCTGACAAGGGAGGTGGAACGGGGAAAAGAGGAAATCAGCCTTCCTTCCCGTGAATTTTCCCTGTTGGAACATCTGCTCCGCAACAAGGGCCGCATTGTTTCCAAGACATCCATTCTGGAGCATGTCTACGATTACAGCTTTGATCCTCAGACCAATGTGGTGGATGTACTGGTCTGTCGTGTGCGGAATAAAATCGATAAGGATTTTGATAAAAAGTTGATCCACACGGTGCGCGGGATGGGTTATGTCCTCAAAGAGCAGTAGCAAGGTCGGCCTGACCTTCAGCCTTAAACTGAGTGTACTCTATGCGCTCTTTTTTGTCATCGCCTCGGGCGGGCTGTTTCTGGTGGCCTATTATTTGATCGGCAACCTGGTTGAACAGCGTGAGAAGGAAATTGTAGAGGACCGCATCCTGGAATACCAGGCCTGGTATGAGGAAGGCGGGATTCGAGCACTCAAGGCCCGCTTTGACGAACAGGCCAACCCTGAGGGCGATATTTTTTTTGTTCG
>JABGPV010000373.1 GCA_018644785.1 Deltaproteobacteria bacterium
CTTTTCATTGTTGAGGGATTTTTCACCCAGGGGCTTCTGCCCCCTGATTTCATCCACGATCTCCCCGGCCACGGATTCCACCTGTTCAGCGGGGAAATAGATGTTGATGGTGACACAGGCAAAAATCATCAACGAAAAAAACGTCAGCGTCATCCACACCGGTCTTCTAAAGATTTTCATGGTGAAACCTCCCTGGGAGCTTCTCATTTAACAATTGGACCCCCTTTAGAATCGGTAATCCGTTTAATTCTTTTGAGCATATCTTTAAACCCAACCCGATTATCTCTGCTCTGATTTATCACATCCACCCCTGAAAAAAAACCTCTTTTCACCAGGTATTCCTTGCCGTCCTTTCGTATGGTGCCATGGATCCTGAACACATCATTTTCCAGTGTGGCATGGACGCCGATTTTTCGATAGGGAAACTCTTTAAAGAACGAAACGAATATCCCGGCCAAACCGGCAAAGGGGCTTTGTCCGCCGCCTAAGCGTGCGATATTGTCTACGGCCTTTACACTGATTTTTTGAGGGACGTCATCGGTTTTGACGGTATCGAGAAGCAGATCAAACCGCTGAAGCTGGCCATTACTAACCTCCAATTTTTTTGCATAGCCATTCAAAACGCCCTCTATCTTCCCAAAGGGGGTGCCTTCGGTCATCAGAGCCAGGTTCAAATGATGCCAACGGGCATTCAAGTGGACAACCGGAAGGGCGGTAAAAAGTCCTCTCGCACCCACATGGGAGAGGGTTAACGCCCCGTCAAAAATGTCTGCCTTTATTTCCCCCGTGCTCTGCAACTCCCCCCCCACAATATGGATGGGGTCCAGATTGCCGTCGGCACTCCCCGTTGCCGCGTGAGGCCAGATACCGGAGAGAATCGGTTCCAGTTGAAGATTCTCAAAATGAAGCGCCGTATGAAGCGCCGGCGAGGGTCCCATCAGTTCGATGATCCTGGAAGGACCCATGCGAACAGTGCCGCCCGGAACCGCCAGGATGGTGGCAGCGGGCATGAGTAAACGATTCGAAGCCGCCTGAATGGGGATATTCAACCCCTGTTCCGGCAGGAAAGGAAGCCGCATGGAACGAACCGACAAGCCACCTTTTAGATCTTGTGCCCCCCCTTCACCCCGGCCATTCGTCAACCAGACCGGAAGGGACAATTGGATGCCGGTAAGGGCGTAGATGGAATCCCCGTAAAACAGCGCCCCGTCTTTCCACGTGCAAACCCCTTTGGTCGTCCACTGGGACCGCTTGCCTTTCAGGGTCATTTCCGCCCCGACAATACCCGCCAGTCTGACGGTTGAAAGGGCCGGTTTTTCCGTCTGAAAAGGCTCTCGAATCAACCGGTGAAATAGCGCTTTCAGGGGGGTGTCCGGAATCTGGAGGGAGAGTTCCCCCTCATATTCATCCCCTGCTTGAAACAGGGTCCCTGTCACATGGGCGGTGGCAATCTTGTTCATTCCCAGGGACAACTCGTCCAGCTTTAGACGCTTATTGAGTGCCTGGTAGTTTCCATTATAGTGTGCAGAAAAGGCGTTCTCCCCAAGATCAAAATAAAACCGATCCATCAGAACTTCTCCGCCATCGGCAGATAGCTCGGCTGTTGCCCTTATGGTTGATGGGGCAGGCGTAATTCGGCCCGAAATATGGGCGCGAAGGGATATGTTTTCGCCCAGGCAGGTTTCCTGCGGGTTCTGAAAATTAAATTTTTTAAGGGCCAGTTCAGTGGAAAAGGTGACCACGCCTTTTCTGTCCACCTTTGCCGTGACCTCTATGGTATCCATCCCCTGAAAGGTCCAACCGGACGGCAGCCGTTTCAAGCGGGAAACCGCGTGGATCAATCCCGCCTCTTTTCCCTTTGCCGTGAGTGTCAGTCGACCGTTATCCATTTTAAAAGCCGCCAGAATGTTGCTTAAAAGGGAGGAGTTGAGCCTGATTTCCGGAAAATTCAGGGACCGCTTAAGCAAGTTGACCTGCCCCTGTGTGGAACCGATTTGTATGTGCTCAACGGAAAATGTCCTTTTTTCCGTCAGATACTTGATTTCAGGAATACGGCAGGAAAGTTTCCTGATATCAAAATTTGGGTAAGTACCTGAAAAATTAAGGGTTCCTGTGGCGGATTTCACGGAAACACCCTTCCCTTTGAAAACCACTTGATCCCCTGTCAGCTTTCCCGACAGCTTTAGATTGGAAACGGGTCCTTGAACCGCAACCTGAGCCGTTATCAACCCTTCAATATTGAATTTTTTAGCGCGGAATGAAACGGGACTGTTTTTCATGTTCCCTTGCACATTACAATCAAGAACCCACTGGCCCTGTTTCACCATCCCTTCGAATGTCCCGGAAAAGCCCATGGGTCCTGAAATATTGAGTTTGCCGGACCTTCCCGCAACACCTTTAAGGGTGAGATTTAAGTCGGAAAAGACTATCCTTTGTTTCCGGTGGTCATAATGCACGGACATCTTTGCTCGAATGTTTTTGACCTTTGCTTGAGGACTCCTTAAATCTCCATCTGAAAAAGCCAGTGTGAAATCAATCTGTGGGTCTGAAAGGGATATGGCGTTGGTGGTTTCAATATGAAAATCAGGGATCGAGAGCACTGTATGTTCGCTGGATGATTCAACCATGATGCCGCCTCGAAAATCCATTAAGTGATCGGCATTGAGACGTCCTGACAACCCCGAAACTTCGATGCTGCGATCGCCCCATCGGGCAATCACATGGCCTTCTCCCATTTCGGCAGCCTCCAGCCTGAAATCATTGAAAAGAAAGAAGGAGACGAAAAATCTAGCCATGGAATTCAAAAAAGAGGTGCCTTCGCTTCCGGGCGCCTTTGAACCCGCGGTTGCCCCTTCACGCACCCGGCATTCAAATCCGTTGACCGTAAGGCGACTGAAAACGAGGGTTTTCCGGCCGAAGGATCCATCCAGAACACAGTCCGCCACAAAATCTTGAATTTGAGCGGAAAACCCATTTTCTCCCCCCGCCGGCTGAAAAGAAATGCCTTTCGCGTGGATTTTTATGGGGTTCAATGAATAGCTCAGATGTTGAATGGAAACAGAAGTGCCAGTTGCCCGCGATGCCGCTTTTTCAGCGAGTGCCTTTACCTTAGGGGGATGGGTGTAATAGTAAAGGCCCGCACCGACACCCAGCATCAGTGCGAAAAGGAAAATACCGAGTATGATAAATAGGGGCTTTCTGATTTTCATTTTTTTATGATAAGGCACCGCAGGTTGACTTAAACAAACCCATTGTTTAACGTACCACAAATCACGAAAGTATCATAAATGAAATAGCGGATGAGGATTTAAACACGTGGGCATCATAACACTCTTGACAGACTTTGGGATCAAGGATCCTTATGTGGGGATCATGAAAGGCGTCGTACTGGGCCTGAACCCGAATGCCGCAATCGTGGATCTGACCCACCAGATTGAGCCCGGGGACATCTCCCAGGCGGCCCATGTTATGGGGGAATCCTTTTCTTTTTTCCCGCCATCCACCATTCATGTGGCGGTGGTGGACCCCGGGGTGGGGACGAACAGAAGACCGATTCTGGTTAAAAGCCGGAATCATTTTTTTGTGGGTCCTGACAACGGCCTTTTCTGGCCTATCATCAAAGCTGACCCACGGGTTTTTGTCATTCACCTCACAAATGAAAAATTTTTTCTCCCCCACATCTCCCCCACGTTTCATGGGCGAGATATTTTTGCACCGGTTGCCGGTCACCTTTCCCTGGGCACGGATCCCTTAAAAATGGGGGAACGTATGGAAAATCCCATGCGCATACCCGACACGACACCCACCCGAAAAGGAGATACCCTTTTCGGCCTGGCCATGAGGATCGATCACTTCGGCAATGTCATCACCAACATTCGTCGCGAAGACCTGGTCCGTTTTCTTGGGAACCGCCAGATGGTCATTCGGGTGGAAAAAGAAAGAATCGAAGGGGTTACGAAAACCTATGCTGATGGGGAAAAAGGGAAACTGCTGGCTCTGTTCGGCAGCACCAACCATTTGGAATTCGCCGTAAATTCGGACCGGGCAGACCGGCTTCTGAATATTGAGGGAGCACATTCTCTTCCTGTGGTAGCGGTCGATCGGGTCGAGCCCTGAAAATACTTAGGGCTCGCTCAAATTGATGTGTAATGGCTTGCGTCATCCCCGGGAATCCTGTAGTTTTAGTAAGCTAACTTTTCAAGTGGGCCGTTCCGGCAAGGTTAATCATGTACAGGATATTGATCGCAGCGTTCTTTGTTCTACTGACGGCAGTTTTTTCCACGGCCGAAGCCACTGAAACGGATAAGGATAAAGCACAACTGACCGTCTGGTTGATTCCGTTCGATCCCCCCTTTGAGACTACCTTTACGGAAGAGCAGTTGCCGATCAAAAAG
>JABGPV010000374.1 GCA_018644785.1 Deltaproteobacteria bacterium
TATGTTGATAAGCACCTTCGCGATGAAGTCAGGAAATACTGAGCTTGAATTGACGAACGTCGGTTATAATAATGATTGATATCCACGCCCATATCCTTCCCGGTCTGGATGACGGCCCGGCTACTATGGCAGACGCACTGAAAATGGCCCGAATCGCGGTGGAAGACGGCATACGAACCATTATTGCCGCGCCTCATTGCTTGAACGGCCTCTACAACAATTATCGAAAAGGCATCATATCGGCTTGCTCCAAATTCAATTCGGCCCTTAGAGAAAACCGTATAGCCCTTGAGATTTTACCGGGTGCTGAAGTCCATCTGGACATGGAAATCCTGAATGCACTCGAGGACAACCGGTTGATGACGCTCAATGATACCGGGCAGTTTTTTCTGCTGGAACTTCCCGATCAATTCGTCCCCCGGGCCCTGATCGGTTTTGTCGCCAGGCTCAAAGGCGTGAATGTGACCCCCATTATTGCCCATCCTGAAAGAAACATGGCCATTCAGCGAGATGTCACGCTTCTCCATGACCTGGTCTCAGAAGGCGCGCTTTCTCAGATCACCGGGAGAAGCCTGACCGGGGAGTTCGGTTCTCCCGCCTTCAAGTGCAGCTTACGGATCATCGAGCTGAACCTGGCCCATTTTCTGGCAACGGACGCCCACTCACCGGGGAATCGCCCTCCTACGCTTTCGAGAGCCGTTAAAAAGCTCTCCAAGTTAATCGGCCGGCCCGGTATGAAAAACATTGTATTTGAAAAGCCCCAAATGTTATTGAAAGGCCACAGACCCGAAGGTCTTTTCCAAGAACATCCGTCGTATAAACCATTATTTGATGGAGACGAAGAAACAATTAGAATGGACGATAACCTGACACCTCAAGCTGGTAGGAATAACCCCTATGGTTGACAATACCGATCACAAAATTAAGGAATGGACTGCTCAACAGTACCGGAATCGCCTTATGAATATGGTCGATGAGCGGACCCGGGAGTTGAAGAAAAGTGAAGCGACATATCGCAAAATGGTGGAGGATATGCAGGAAATAGTCTGTCGTTTTCTGCCTGACGGAACCATTACCTTTGTAAACCGCGCCTGCAGAAAGCAGCTTGGCATTGAGGTTCAGCAATTGGTTGGGGAAAACTTCTTTCGCTGGATTTCACCCGATGCAGACGATACGGCTGAAAAAGACTTCAAAACCTCAATTCAAAAGAACCGCCCCATGTCACATCGCCTGCTGATGAAAAGGCATGACGGGTCATCCCGGTGGATACGATGGTCCGGTTACAGCCTGCTCGATACCGACGGTTCCCTGTTGGAGTATCAGGCTCTGGGTCGGGACATCACTCACATAATAAAGGAGCGGGAACATAAGATCCAACATGAAAAATGGCATCGGCGCACCCAGAAGCTGGAAGCCATCGGTACCCTTTCAGCAGGAATTGCCCATGACTTCAACAATATCGTTGCTGTCATTCTGGGCAATGTTCAACTGGCAATGGATGATGTTTCAAAGGAAACCCGTACCCGAAAGAACCTGGACGAAATATATGGATCATGCCTCCGCGCCAGGGACATGATAAAACAGATTCTCACGTTCGCTCGCGAAGGAGATCAGGAGATGACGGCCCTGAGCTTCGTCCCGGTGGTAAAGGAATCCATCAAATTCCTGAGATCGGCAATTCCATCTACCATTGAAATCCGTGAGGACATTCAGGAAACAGGTGCCGTCAAAGCCGACCCCACACAGATTGGTCAGGTTATTATGAATCTCGGCGCCAATGCTGCCTACGCCATGGGTAGCGAGCCGGGCACCCTGCACATAAGCATGAAGAATATTATGATCGACCATGGCCACAAACACCGTTTTCGTGTCCCCGGCGAGGGTAAATATGTGAAACTTGACGTGGTTGACACAGGATGCGGTATGAACATTACAGTTGCTTCCCGAGTGTTTGATCCGTATTTCACCACCAAGAAAGAGGGCGAGGGAAGCGGCATGGGCCTTGCCGTGGTCCATGGGATTATTGAAAACCACGGCGGTATCATCTGGGTGGAGAGTGAACCGGGAAAAGGATCTGCGTTTCACATGCTCTTTCCAACGGTTGAAACCGCCGGGCTTGAACCGGAAATCGAGCATCCCCAGCCTGCTTTGAAAGGGTCAGAACGAGTCCTTGTGGTGGATGATGAAGAGGCCCTTCTGGAAGCGGAGATGGACATGCTCGAACGCCTCGGCTATGAAGTGACGGGAACAACAAGCCCCGTAGAAGCCCTTGAACTGTTTCGCAGGCAACCGTACCAATTTGATTTGATCTATACGGATATGACCATGCCGGGTATGACAGGTCTGTCTCTGGCAAAGAAAACCATGGAGATTCGCCCCCTTGTGCCTGTGATACTCTACTCCGGACACACCGCGCTGAAGGGTAACAATGAGGTCGCTGAAAGCGGCATCAAGGCCTTTTTGACAAAACCGATTATACTGGAAGATCTGGCATCCACCATCAGGGAGGTCCTGGATGACTCAAAAAGAAAACAGTTCTGATAAAGTGCTTCAGATGAAAATTCTGGTAGTGGACGACGAAAAAAGGATATGTACGTTCCTTACTGAGATCCTTCACCGGGCAGGGATGCATGTAAGGGTTGCCCAAAGTGGCCATGAGGCCCTGAGCTTCGCCGAACCAGGGGGCTTTTCGGTGGCAATTGTGGATTTGAAAATGCCGGGTCTCAGCGGTATCGAGACCATTCAGCGTTTGAAAAAAATTGATTCCGATATGGAGATAATCGTTTTTACGGGATACCCCTCCCTCGATTCCTCTCTCGCCGCCATTGAAAATCATGTTTTTGCCTACCTGACCAAACCGGCCGACCGATATGTGATCGTCCGGATGGTTGAGCGGGCCATGGAACGTCGCCGACTGATTGTGGAAAACCGTTCACTGGTGGAACAGCTCCGGATTGAGCGTGACAGCCTTCGTGATGAAGTGGTTGCCGCCAAACGGGGGATTGAGCGCCGCCTCGAAGCATCCGACTCCCTGGTGGGCCAAAGTGAGGGTATTCGGAGGGTCAGACATTTTGTGGCCCAGGTCGCCCCCACCGATCTGGCGGTGTTGATACTGGGGGAAAGCGGTACCGGCAAAGATGTGGTGGCGCGGCTTATTCACGAATCCTCGGGTCGAGACCCGAACGCTTTTGTGAAAATCAACTGCCCGGCCATTCCGGAAGCGCTCCTTGAATCCGAACTGTTCGGCCATGAAGCCGGTGCTTTTACGGGCGCCAAAAAAAGCAAGCCCGGGCGTTTCAAGCTGGCCTCAGGCGGTACGGTGTTCCTCGACGAGATCGCCGATCTCCCAATGAATCTCCAGGCCAAACTCCTTCAAGCCATCGAAGATAAATGCTTTACACCCGTGGGGAGCACCAAGACCATAACGGTCGATTTTCGGATCATTGCCGCCACAAATGCGCCCATTAAGAAACGGATTGCCGAAGGGCGTTTCAGGGCCGACCTTTTCTACCGCCTGGATGAGTACGCTCTGGATCTGCCGCCCCTTCGCCGGAGAAAAGATGATATTCCCCTTTTGGTCAAACACTTCTGCAGAATTTACAGCCATGAATTCAATCGGCCTCAGACTGAGATTACCGCTGAGACCCTGTCACTTCTCGTCCGGCAGCAATGGGCCGGAAATGTTCGCGAACTGGAAGCTTTTGTAAGGCGATTCGTCCTGGAGGGCAGCAGCGCCCGCGCTCTCGAAACGTTAAACGGGGACTCACTACCGGAAACCGACGCTTTTGATGAAGTCGCCCATGCCATTCGCGAGACCGAGATCAATGCCATTGTAGGGGCTCTGGAAAACACAAAATGGAACCGGAAAAAGGCCTCCAGGCTGCTGGGGATGAGCTACAGTTCCCTGAGACGCCCGATCGCCAAATACGACCTTGAAGACTACTGAGCGAGCCCCGGGTGCCTGCCCTTGATGTGAAAAAAGTGACGATGGCTAAAAAGTAACGCCGACATTTACTCAAAAACGTCACTTTTTGAGTTTCGTACCCTTCCAATCACAGTTTCGGATTCGTTATTTTCTAATAATATTTTCCCTCATTGGCGATTTGTTGTTCGACGCCCACAAGTTTCATCCACAAATACAATTTTAAAATACTCCAGGCAGAAATTCCATATATTCGGCACCAAATGTGCAGAGCTTTTGAGGAACTGATCGCCCGGCCCTTCGTCATTGATAAAATGGGATGCTGAAAATTGATGACGTCGTAAAAAGTCCCATCTACTGCGTTGCAGTGATTTTTCAGACTCTCAACATACTACATGTATGCCTTCGATCCT
>JABGPV010000375.1 GCA_018644785.1 Deltaproteobacteria bacterium
GGAAGCGCTTGCGCTGGCCAAAAAAATCGGAAACCGTATCAACCGGGCCAAAATTCTGGTGGGATACGGCGAGGCCCTCATGGGCCTGGACCGGCTTGATGAGGCGAAAACCCGGTTTGATGAGGCCCTTGATCTCTCCCGGCAAATGGCCCTTCGCGAGGTGGAATGGCGGGCCCTGTTCGGTTTGGGGCAACTGCAACTGAAGGGGGGCAACAAAACAGAAGCGCGAACCCTGCTGGAAGCGGCCATGGACGTAATCGAAGGCATGCGGGCCGACATCAAACTGGACCAGTTGAAGGACGGGTTCATTGCCAACAAAATGGGCGTCTACGAAACCCTGGTGAGCCTGCTGGTGGACATGGGGCTTGATCGGGAGGCTTTTTACGTTGCGGAACGCTCCAGGGCCAGAAACCTCATTGATCTGCTGGGCAATCAGCGGCTCTCCCTCCATGGGTCCGTGAACCAGGAACTCTACGATGGGGAAAAGGCCCTCAAATCACAAATCGTTGAATATGAAGCCCTCATGGCCCAGACCAACGACCCCGATGAACGGGCGGTTTACGGTCAGGCCCTGGATCAAGTCCGGGATCGGCATCGGGACCTGATGCTGGAAATCCAGCTCAAGAACCCTGAACTGGCCTCCATTCTCTCCGTGGACCCCCTGACCCTGTCACAGGTGCAGGAACTCCTTGAACCGGGAACGGCCATCCTGGCCTATTATCTGGTGCCCCATGAAATCCTTTGCTGGTTTATTGCCCGCGACCAGGTGGAACTTTTCAGGACACCTCTGGGACGTGAGACCCTGGCCCAGTCAGTCCTGGACTACCGTCGAACCCTTCAAAACCTGGAGCCTGCCGAGACGCAATCCGAAGAACTTTACACCTGGCTTCTTTCTCCTTTGAAAGAACGGCTGAAAGGCGTTAAAACCGTCGGCATCGTGCCGCACCATATCCTTCATCACCTCTCTTTCGCCACCCTGTTTGACGGTAAAGACTACCTGGTGGACCGGATTCCCCTCTTTTCCCTGCCCAGCGCCAGCGTGCTCCGCCACACCGCACAAAACCGGGACATGGGAGATAGCGCCAAAGTTCTGGCTGTGGGAAACCCGGACCTTCAGAACCCGGCTCTGGCGCTGCCTTTCTCGGAAAAAGAGGTGGCTGCCATCGGTTGGCGGTTTCCGGATATGACCCTGCTCACGGGGGATAAAGCGACCGAAGGGTGGGTGGTCCGCAACATATCGGATTTCGACATTATCCACCTGGCTTCCCATGGGGAATTTGATCCCGTGAACCCGCTTTTTTCCTCGATCAAGCTGGCCCGGGACGAACAAGACGACGGCAATCTTCGGGCCTCCGAGATCTTCGGTCTCGACATTCGCGCGGGCCTGGTGATGCTGAGCGCCTGCCAGACGGGGCTAGGGAAAATCACCAGCGGCGATGATGTGATCGGCATGAACCGGGCCTTTCTCTACGCGGGTACCCATGCCATCATGAGCAGCCTGTGGCGGGTAAGCGATATCTCCACGGCCCTTCTGGTAAAACAATTTTACAGGGAATACAAGAACCGGCCCAAAGCCGAAAGCCTGAGCCGGGCCATGCGCCACGTGAAAAACCGTTTTCCCCACCCCGGTTACTGGGGTGCCTTTGTGCTGGTGGGGGATTACCGTTGAAACAAAAGAACATGTGCCCGTTGGACTAGGGCGAAATTAATGATAGTATGGCATTTCACTGCAGCTGATTATTCCGGATATTCGCAGGATACCGAGCGTATCCCCGTTCTGAGAATGAAATAATGTTTTTTCTTGAAAGTAAAGATTTTCAATTAGCATTGGCGGTTGTGCCGGTAGACGCGTTGTTGCTGCACGAAGAAACCATTTCCGGGCCCGTAAGAAAACTGACCCTGGCACTCAAAAACCAGGCACATCTGCATAACCCCATCATAATAGACGAAAACAATGTTGTTCTAGACGGAAACCATAGAGCCTTCGTTTTCAAGGAATTGAGGTTCAGGCACATTGCGGTCTGCAGAATCAATTATTTTCATGAAAAGACAAAGCTTCGTTACTGGTACAGGCGCTTGACGAACGCTCCCCGGTTGAACCTGATCAAGCGTGCGGTGAAGGAACTGAAAGGCGATTGGCGGGAGGTTGCAGACAAGGACTCCCTCCAAAAGGCCCTCGAAGAGGACCGGTTGTGTTGCGGGATCCAGCAGGGAGACTTTTTCGTATTGGTTCGTTTCCATGATGATGTGGTCCATGACGCCGTTAGTGCATACGGAATTTTCAACCGGATTCAAGAGAAACTGGTGGGAGAAGGATCGACTCTGGAATATATTCCGTGTAACTATGTCCATGAAGCCGATTTTTGTGCGGGACTTGGTCAGGACGAAGTGGTGCTCTGGTCTCCGAGAATCACCAAAGAAATGGTGAGAGATGCGGCAAGGTGCCAAAAATTATTTACCCCCAAGGCAACACGCCATTTGATCCCGGCGAGGCCTCTAAATGTCGATGTGCCAACCCAATGGTTCAGGGAAGATATTTCGCTGGAGGAAATAAACCTGCGGTTTGCGGCTCATCTGCAACACAAGAAGATCCAGCACCTTGGACCTGGACAAATCGTCCATGGACGATATTATGAGGAAGAATTATTCGTTTTTTTTGAGAAGGAATCTATCCGCGAGGGTAAGGAAAAGGGCTGAAAAATGGGTGAAAAAGGAAATATTCTGACACTGTCGGCGATCGGCCTGGACTCACCGGGTCTTGTCTCCAGGATTACCAAAACCGCTTTTGAGATGGGCGGGAACATTATCGATGTGGAAGAAAGTTGCCGGAGAGGACTCTTTTCGATCTTCCTGGTCATCGATTTTTCATCCTCGCCCCATGGCATGGATGGGGTATCAGAGGCCCTCTATTCTGTGGGAGAGGAGACGGGGTTGAAAGTGATCGTCGGCATCTTTGACGAGGAAGCGTCCTTTCATGTGAACAAAAAGGAACACCACATGGTAACCCTTCTGGGGAAAGACCATCCCGGCATAATTGCCCGTGTTTCCAGCTTGTTCCACAAAAATAATGTCAATATAGAGCACTGTACGATGATCGCCCGGGGCGAGTTCTTTTCCATGGAGATGGGCATTGATACGGGTCATATGCTCGTTCCCCCTGAACGCTCACATGTTGAGGCCGTAGAGAACATGAAAGCGGCGCTCAAAAACCTTTGCAGAGATTTGAATCAGAGTGTCGTCATTCAGAGCGAAGATATCTACGTGCGAAGCAAGAAACTGGTGGTTTTTGACGTGGAGTCTTCTCTGATACAAGCACCTTCTTTGAAAAATTTTCTTGAAAAGGTGGAAGGCGAGGTGCCCGCGGCCATGGGAATGATGAAATGGGAGAATGGGAAACCCGCCCACATACAGCAACTGGTCGAAAACGCTCAAAATCTGAAAGGTATTCCCATGTCGGCGCTCGAAAAATTCAGCGATATCCTGGATCTGAACCCCGGGACCATCGAACTCATACGGATTCTAAAATCAATGGGATTTAAGATTGCCCTTCTCTCTTCAGCGTTTGGTTTTTTGACAAAAAAAATATTCGAGGGTGCAGGCGTGGACTACGCCTTTTCAAACACGCTCAAGTGCGACCCATACGGTATCATCACAGGCGAATTGGAAGACCCCGTTATTACTTCTGAGACCAAAAACGAAATCCTCCAGTTCATCATGAATTTGGAAAAGATCGGTCCGGACCAGGTCATCGCTGTTGGCGATGGTTCCACACACAGCCATTTCATCAAAAATGTGGGCCTTTCCATTGCCGTCAAGCCCGATGCCCAAAAAATGGATGCGGATGGCATTCTAAGTGGCGATCAGATTTTGAAAATACTGTATTGCCTCGGCATTCCCAAGGCAGAGCTCGAAAAATATATAAAAGAGGGATAAACTTGAAACCATGGAAAAATCTATTTCAGAATCCCTTATGAAAAGAAAACTTTCTATTTTGCCATATCCCATATTCTTCTGTCTGCTCTTCATTGCTTTTCCGACGTCCCTGGTGGCGCAGACCCCTTTCGAGAGTATGGACCGTAATAATGACGGCCAATTATCCAGATCTGAGTTCAGAGGTCCATCACAATGCCTCAGGGTGTCAACCAGAAGCTTCGGCTTTATTTCGAAGACCTTCTGCCGATCGTTCGGGAGTATCCCGGCCGGTTCGCCGCTTTAGGAGGAGGCGGCAGCCTGAATGTGATGATCCAGGAGGCGATTCAAAAGGGGCATGTGACAAAGAGAATGGAAAAAGAGCTGGGAGAAAAGGCCAGATACCTCTACCT
>JABGPV010000376.1 GCA_018644785.1 Deltaproteobacteria bacterium
ACCGGAACAGATGCCTGGTCCTGGGACGCCCCTTTTGTATACACGGCCCAAAAGTTTGCAGAAACACATGATCCAGATATTATCTGGGAAGGGCACAAGGCCGGTCGTGAAATCGGGTACTGCCACCTGGAAAAACTGCACAATCTGGAATCCCTTCCTGCGAACGGTTTCAGCATTGTCTGTTTTCCCATGAATATAAAAAATGCATCAGCCGGATGGACACGTGCTGTGGCGATGATCGATGAGTAAACCCTAGCCAAAGATATTTGGAAGTTCCCTTACTTCATGTTCAGGCTGCTAAGAATTCAATACACGGGTGAAAATGCTATTATCTACCTTACGGTTAGCCGTGTCATTGATAGGATCAAATACGAGATGGGTAGGGATAAAGGCATTAGGTTACGTGTTGAAAAACTTCGGATGTTTCAATTTCCATGCTGCAAAAACCAGGAAGGTGACCAATATTACAGCAAAATACCATGGAAACCATTGGATCGATTGAATGAATACCGTATTTTCAAGCGCCTGACCCGCGAGCTGTGGATCTGTCTCAGAAGTGCGTGAGCGAAGCATGCTCAAAACGATGGAATAGAAGAGGTAAATAAAACCTATGGCGAGGTTGAAGGACATCCCCTTGAAACTCAATACGGTGGCTCTCTTTGAAGAATCCGTAATGCGGTTGAGGTAATGGCTCACGAAAAACCCGGTGAAATATATGACGCTGGAAAGAAGGATCATGAAAATGATGCCGTAGACGGGCAGAAACAGTGTGATCCCCCAGAAGCCCGCCAGGGTGACCACCGCCATGACCCCCGTGTTGAATGCGGGAGAATGGTTTTCCGCCAGCTTCAGGGCAAGACGGGGAACAACAAGACCCAGGAGGGCCATTCCGGCCCCGATCAAACCAAATACGGATTCCGGTAGATCGATTAGTCTGTAATATTGGCTGTTGAGAGTGGTCATCATGCGGATGATATGATCAAACATCATGCCTGCGGCGATAATGAGCAGGGCGAAAGGGGTCTTCAGTATCCATTTGCCGGCTTCAAGGGTCACTTTCATGGCCTTAAAGAGGGAGTCTCCGCTTTTTTGTCCCGTAGCCTTTTCCCCATCGTGATCAGGTTCGACTCTTTTCATGGCGAGGGTAATGAACAGTGTCAGGATCGCTGTGGCAAGCGTCAGATAGAGGGGAAATCGCAGGGTTATGTTCTGGTTCAGAGTGACGCTCATGCCGAGCCAGTCAGCTACGTGCTCCAACAAACCGGGGTCATACACGGCGGCCCCCAGACTCATGGCCACAACGAAGCCAACGGAGCGAAACCCCATCTGCCGGACCAGGACCTTCCCCCAGTCATCGGGGTCTCCTTCCTTTTTGAGTGAGTCGTATGCCAGCGCTTCATCCGCGCCGCTGGCGGCTGCCTCGGCGCTGCCGCTCAACACCCGGTTGGCCAGAAAGGTGTAAAAGAGCAGTCGCGGGTTCCCCATGGGGACAAAACAGAGAAGCCCCATCTCCAGGACCATGCATACGCCCGCAAAGACCAGCAGGTTTTTTCTGCCGATGGCGTCTGCCAGGGCGCCCGAAGGGATTTCCAGGAGGGCAATGGTCAGCGCCCACACCAGATTGAGCAGTGCGAACTGTTCCAGGGTCAGACCGAAGTCCAGAAAAAGGATGGCGAAGATGGGATAGTAAAACCGGGAACTAAAAAAAACCCGGAAAGCGATGAACAGCCGGATGTTCCGTATCTTGAAGGTGGCAGTTTTACCGGTCACGGACAGCACACATGTCTTTCAGCCCTTACCGGATCGAATGGATTTCTTCCAAGATGCTGATGTCGGGTTTTGCCGCAAGGAGCCCGCCGATTTTCTTGAAGAAGGTCTTGAAGTGCGGTGTGTTTGAATGAAAATCAAGGTCTGCTTTGTCCCTGTAACGTTCCAGAATGACGATGGCGTTGGGGTCAGCCTTATCCCGGTTCATGGTATAGTAAAGGGTTCCCTCCTCCGTGGCCACACCTTCCATGAGCTCTTTGACGAGATCGATGGCTTCATCAACTTTTCCCTCTTGAATGGACAGTTTCGCTACAATTCCGATCATTTTACAGCCTCCATTTGTGTATGAATAAGGGGCAGGCCTGCTTTTCCATGGACTGTTCAGAACCAGGGGCCCGACCCCCGTGACGGTATATACATACTCTCTAATCCCGATCTTATCCACAAGATTTATCATTATGCGGTTGTTTTGTGGAATGATTGATCAGCTTCCCTCGCAATACTTCACCGGCGAATAGGCCTTGACGGTTTCCCGACAGGAATCTAGTATCTGAATTTAAAGGTCCGGGTCCTGAAGACCTGCCTTGGACAAAGACCCCAGAGAGGAGAATAACCATGTTCTGCAATCAATGTGAACAAACCAGCAAGGGCGGATGCGTTAAAGTCGGCATATGCGGCAAAAAAAGCGATGTGGCGGCACTTCAGGATCTACTGACCTATGCCGTCCGTGGACTGAGCCATTTGTCGGTTTCCGGTCGTTCGGTGGGAATAAACGATGCGGATATTAACCGGTTTTCATTGAAGGCGATTTTTTCAACCCTCACCAATGTGAACTTCGATCCGGCCCGCCTGGGAGCGCTTATTCGAGAGACCGCGGAAAAACGGAAAACACTTGAGAAGAAAATAGCGGATGCCGGCGGCAATATCCTTTTTGATGACCCCGCCGCCGCTTTTGAGCCCGCAGATGACATGGCCGGCCTGGTAAAACAGGGAGAAGAGGTCCGCCTTCCCATCGATTGGGACAGGGACCCGGATGTGAGGAGTCTGCAGGAAACGACATTGTACGGCATCCGGGGTGCCGCCGCTTATGCTGACCATGCGGCAATCCTTGGCCAGGAAGATGATGAAGTATACGCCTCTTTGCAGGAAAAGCTATCCCAGTTGATGGATAAGAGCCTTGGTTTACAGGATTGGGTGGGGCTGGCACTCGATACGGGCAAGACCAATTTGCGGGCCATGGAATTATTGGATGCCGGAAACACCGGCCGATTTGGTCATCAGGGTCCCTCCCAGGTCGCTCTGGGACATAAGGCCGGGAAAGCCATACTGGTTACCGGCCATGATCTCAAAGATTTGGAAGATCTCCTCAAACAAACGGAAGGAAAAGGCATTAACATTTATACCCACGGCGAGATGTTGCCCTCTCATGCTTATCCCGAGTTGAAAAAATACCCCCATCTGGCCGGGCACTTCGGCACCGCCTGGCAAAACCAGCAGAAAGAACTGCCTGACTTTCCGGGCGCCATTTTGTTTACCACAAACTGCATTCAGGAACCCGCATCAAGCTACAACCATAATGTTTTTACAACAGGCCTCGTGGCGTGGCCGGGAACCACCCATGTGGAAAACGGTGATTTCGGCTCGGTAATTGAGAAAGCTTTGGAGATGCCGGGTTATGCCGATGATGCTGACAACGGCTCCGTATGGGTAGGTTATGCGCGGAACACCGTTCTCCAGAAACATCCCATGGGCAGCGTCATTGATACTTTGATTGACCACGTTAAAACAAAGAAAATCCGACATTTCTTCCTGGTGGGTGGGTGCGACGGCGCTAAGCCAGGACGTAACTATTTCACTGAATTTGTAGAAAAAACCCCTGATGATACGGCTATACTGACGCTGGCCTGCGGTAAATTCCGTTTCTTCGACCTTGATCTCGGTGCAATGGACGGGATCCCGAGACTTCTGGACGTGGGTCAGTGTAATGATGCCTATTCGGCGATTGTCGTGGCTTCGGCGCTTGCAGAAGCCTTTGGGGTAGGGCTCAACGATCTTCCCTTGTCGCTGATCCTTTCCTGGTACGAACAGAAGGCGGTGGCGATCCTCCTGACGCTTTTTCATCTGGGCTTAAAGGATATTCGGCTCGGGCCCACCATGCCGGCGTTTTTAACGCCCAATGTTCAGAAGGTCCTCGTGGACAACTTTAACATTCAGCCCATCACCACGCCGGAGGCGGACATCGCAGCCTGTTTGGGCGAATAGAGAAGTGAAAAGCTGAATTTCGTTGTGGAACCGTAAGCTTGCAATGAGTCCCCGCGCTTACCAAAGTCTTCGGCTGAAGCCCCTATCTGCCAGGTATTCGTGGCTCCGGCTCACCTTCTAAACGCTCAGAAACGAGGCGGCCAAGAAACATTGCAAAAGGCGCGATATCCTGTTCAACACTCGCGCTTTCCAACGCAGCCATATATGGGTCCCGCTTTTCGAGCGGAATGACGGTCCAAGGATAGCCGCCTGCGGCAAGCATTAAGTTCATAAGAAATCG
>JABGPV010000377.1 GCA_018644785.1 Deltaproteobacteria bacterium
CAAAGGCTTATGGCGCTTAAGAACAATACCGATACGAATCCGGCCGTCGCAGCTGCTTTGGCGGAGTCGGCTCAATGGGTTGACGGCCTGATCCCCCCCGACATTCTGGAATTGCTCCAAACCCATACCCAAAGCCAGTTTAGAAAACTCGTGGGTCATGAGAAATACAGTCTCGAAGTCCTTTCCAAAATCAGAGATTTCAGAACCCTGGTGAACCTTTCCTTTGTCACCTACCTTTCAAAGAAAATTGGGATATCCACTCATCTGGATCCGGTGCTCTCCTTTCCACTGGGGCCCAATGCCATCAGCATTATGGAAGCGGCCCTGGCCTACGAAGCCCTGTTGACTGGAAAGACCTGCCTGCTTGGCGCCGGCGGCGGACCGGCAATGGTTCCCATCATCAAAAAAATCGTGGACAGGGAGGGCAAAATACTCTGGGAATATATCCCTGAACCAAAAGTGGTGCTCCCGGAAAGGGTAACGATCCTGACCTCTGAAATCCTGAGAAAAGTCATGGAGCAGGGGACCGGCAAGAAAGCCAGGGATGTGGTTCGCGTCTTCGACATCCCGTTACCCTCTTTCGGTAAAACCGGCACAGCCAACCGGTACACCAACTCCAGTTTTGTGGGCCTCATTCCCGGACCCGACAACACCACGGGGCAGCTTGCCATTGACAATGGCTATACCATCGCCAGTTATGTGGGCTTTGACAACAATCGGCCCATGAAAGGGGATCACATGGCCCTGTACGGATCTTCGGGAGCGCTCCCCTTGTGGATGGATACGGCCAAGGCCATTGCGAAAACCCAAGACTTTAAACAAGCGCTTCAACCCGCCGATCTGGCCTTTAACCCATTGCTGCGTCCTGTAACCCCGAGGAAGTTCGCGCTCCACCCCGTCCCTGTTTCCCCGGGAACCGGCCTTCCGCTGAAAAATGGCGAAACGCCATCTCAATCATCCACGCTCCCGGAAGTGTTGACACAAGCCAGCGGCGGGGGTAAAACCTGGGAGCTCAAAAGAGAGTTTGAACTGTTTTAGAAGGCTAACGAGGCCCCAAGAATGAAAAAAATACGCATTTTCCTGTTCATCATATTGACTTTCAGCGCCGGATGCGCGTCCATGACCCCGGAACCGCGGCCCCCTGTTCATACACCCACCGAAAAGGAAGGCACAATACTCAACATCGAAGTTTCTCATGTGGAGGATCGAATCCAGTTTCTTGAAAACTTTATAAAAAACAAAGACCTGTCTGACAGCGATAGAAATGCTGCTTTAGCCCTGCTTAGGGCTTACCGCCTGCTCAAAAAGAGCGCCCCCGGTCCCGTAACCGGAAAAGAATGTGATACCCTGGCCCAAGCCCTTTTCCGATCCATGTCGCTCATGGAAAACACTTACTTTGAGAAAATCGGTAAGGCACCAGTTGATGAAAATTCCTTTGCCGATTTTATTCAACGAAAAAATGAAATCCTGGATCTCTATCTGGATGAAAATTACAAGGGAGTGATTCAACGCACTCTGGCATTACGAACAAGCTTTCCAGGTGGACTCACCCCTGAAATCGGCATCATATTCGCCATCTCCCTCGCCGAAGACGGGATGTTGGATGAAGCCGTTGAGATCGGAAAGGAGGTTGCCGGGAAAATTGAAGGCACCCCCGATGTGGTGCAACTTCGCGGGGACATCACCCGTTGGCAACTGGCGCTGGGGCAACCGACGCAAGCGGCCAAAACGTTGGGGAAGATTTCCCACACCCGGGATGACAGGACCGCCATGATCAATGATCTCAGAAATCGGATCGAACAGACGCCCAAGGAACCGCTCCAGCCGTTTCATTCCATGTTTCAACCCCCTGAAGGCGCTGACCCTCAGGAACTGCAACCCCACATGGTGTTGCTTCAGGAAAAAGTCGATGCGCTGGCCCGGAATCATGAATTCGCCGAAGCAAGGCAACTGCTGTTAAAAGAAAAGGCCGAAAGGGAAGAGGGGCCTGAAACAGAAGTCATCGACAGGGCGCTTAACAATATTGAGGAAGCGGAAACCGCATACGAAGAAAATGTAATGATCAAAGAGACCTACCTGAAAGAGACTTATGAAGCCGCCAGAGAATTATATGAAAAGGAAGACTACAAAGGGGCCATCACCACGCTGGAAGCGCTGAAAAAAACCCAGGAGTTGAACGCCGAAGCCGCTGATCTCAAAACCCGGGCCGTTGAAAGCCTCATCAACCGCGAACGAAACCGGGCTGCTGCAATTTTCCTGGAAGCGAAGAAAACCAAAGATCCGAATAAGAAAAAAGAACTGCTTGAAACCTCTTACAAAATCCTCAAAACCCTGGTTGACGATTATCCCCAATCCCCTTTGAAAAACAAATTGGCGTCTCACATCAATATTGTTCAAAGGGAGATTGAAAAGCTCCCCTGAAACCCAAGGCGGCACACAAAAAAGTGCATACTCAATCGGCTGTCAGTATTGTGTCCCCCGAATTATGCCGTTGACGCACAAGGGAGATTTTTCTATAGTCCTTTGGCTAACGGATAACCGCTAACTGCATCTTTTGGAAAGGATTGATCACATATGACGCTGTGGAAACGTGCCGCTTTTTATAGTTTCGGCTGGGCGGCGAAGGTGATCGCCAGTATGTGGCTGGGGACCTGCCGCATCACCGAATTCGGCCGTGAGATTGAAGATAGATGTTCAGAGAAGCATCCCGGCAGGGGATTGCTCTATGCCAGCTGGCACCGGGGGTTGTTTTTCGTCATTTACTGGTTTCGCAACCAGAACGTTGTTTCCATCGCCAGTGCCAGTGAAGATGGTGAACTGGCGGCCCAGGCCGCCAAGCGTTTCGGCTGGATTACGACACGGGGTTCTTCATCCCGGGGTGGACGCCAGGCGTTTCGCGAAATGGAAGCGCTGGTTCGCCGGGGACACAAAGGCGGCCTGGTGGCCGATGCGCCCCAGGGGCCGCGCTTTGTCTCCAAACTCGGAATCATCTATCTGGCCAAACGAACCGGGCTTCCGATCCTCCCGGTGATCTGGAGTGCGGATCGCTGTTGGACGCTGCGAAGCTGGGATCGCACCATTATTCCAAAACCATTTTCCCGGATTGTTGCCTTGTTTGCAGATACCCCCATCCAGGTGCCTGCGGACGCTTCCCGTGAGACATGCAGACGCTACCGGCAGCAGCTCGATCAGCAACTCAACCGGATCATGTACCAGACCGACCATTTCTTTAAAACCCCGAACATAACCGACCCGCGCCACATCGACGTGCCGCATCCCGTACCGCTGCCCGAGTAAGCGCCCCCTCCCTTCTACGCCGTACCACAATGGATGCCTTGAGCGAACCGTCTACCTTTGTGCAAAACGATACAGAAGGGAACGTCGCAGGATCACAGCATCATCCGCACACATCTCGTGACAGCAGTAACAGCGAATGCATTTCTCATCATCTATTTGGGCATGGGGGTTTTTTCGACTTTTTACCATGGCAATGGCCTTCACGGGACAGGCCGCATGGCATGCGCCACATGCAATACATTTTTCCTTTGATATCCGGGGTTTCAGGGTCAGGCTGTCTTTGATGAGCGGCTGCAGGGGCCTTTGCCACCAGGTCAAATGATCATCAAAACCCGTACCCTGACAAATGGTGCTGGGAAGTTTGAAATCAGGGATTCGAAGCGCTGAGATGTCTGCTCCGATGAGTTCCACCTGGTCCATGTGGTTGGGTAGCATGCCACGATTTTCAGCTTCTAACAGGATCGGATTGCTTTCCCGCGGCAGACCGATTATCTCACCAGCAACCACGTCCAAAGCCAGTGGGTTGGTGCCCCCTAAAAACACACCGACCTGTTTAGGATCGCCCCCACTGGGGCCATCACCCTCCATGGCCATTACTGCATCCATGATAGAAATCCGGGATGAAACGATACTCATGAGATCAAGGAGCATATTTGCAAATCGGCCTGTATCCATAAGCTTGGCGTGGTAGCCCGGTTTGGCGAGTCCCGGTATGACCCCAAAGAGATTCTTGACCGCACCGGTCATGGAGGTGAAGGTGTGGGATTTGAGCTTGCAGAGATTCAGTATCCCGTCTGCCCTCAGAATCGGCGTGATGACTTCAAAGCGCTTGATCAATTTCCCTTCCGGAAAAGAAACAATCTCAAATGTGGTGTCAAAATTGAGTTTTGCGCCGGATTCATCTGCTGCCTTGGACATGCCGTTGGTATTGTAGATCTTGGTCAGAACCTTTTCGGTAAATCGAAATCCAGCCCCCGGACTGTCTACAATGAACGGTTCTGCACCCG
>JABGPV010000378.1 GCA_018644785.1 Deltaproteobacteria bacterium
GGATATAACCTCGTCTTGCAAAAAATTGTCTGGTTCAAAAAAAAACACCTCACAACCAACAGAGATGCTTTTCCTCGCCTTCAACAGCGGACGAATTCTAATTTTTCACCATTATATGTGGGTCACTGTCATATCAGTATCAGTATGGGGTCCACCTGTTGTATATGCGATGAAAGTTCAAAAGCTCTCGTATGTTTGGGGGGCATGCAGCATCTGCCAGGACCGTAAGGTCTCGCAACATAAAAAAACACTGATAAACTTACGGCCATTAAAAATCACCCCCTTTACACGAATTACATCTTTCAATTAACTCAGCAGTGCAGTCTATTTTTAAAATTATGCTTTGTCAATCCTTTTCCACCTTTGGCTATTTTTTTCGACGGGTGAGCTTGGCAACAGCCTCTATGTGGAAGGTATGGGGGAACATATCAACCGGCTGAATTTCATTTAGCGCATAGTCCCCCACCATCATTTCCAGATCCCTGGCCAGGGTGGTGGGATTGCACGAAACATAAATGATTCGGCGAGGCGCAAGGGCCAGTGTTTCAGCGAGCACGTCCTTGTGCATTCCCGCACGTGGCGGATCAATGATCATAAGATCCGGTTTAAATCCTGTCGCCCCAAGTTTTTCGCGGATATCCCCGCATACAAACCGACAGTTCTGAACACCGTTATCCAAAGCGTTCCGGTTTGCGTCCGCCGTTGCGCTCTCATTGATCTCTATACCGGTTACGGAGCGGACCCTGTCTGCCAGGAATATGGGGATGGTTCCCGTTCCACTGTACAGGTCAAGCACCATTTCCGTGCCTTTTGGATTTGCATAACGGAGTACCTGGTTATACAATTTCAGAGCGGCAGCGGTATTGGTTTGAAAAAACGAATTTGCCGAAATCCGGAAAGTGAAGGGGCCGATTTTATCGCTGATAAACCCATCTCCCTTCAAGACTTTTTCTCTCTCTCCAACGGCAATGGAAGCCTTCCGCCCGTTGATATTGTTAACAACGGTTTTGATGTCGGGAAACTTCCGGCAAAGGCGCTCCGCCAGGGGCTCAACGGTGGCAGCATCTTCTTCCGAGGTCACCAGGTTGACCATCCACTGGTCAAACGCGGCAGAATGCCGAAGGGTCAAATAACGCCAGAAGCCTTTGTGGCTTCTAAGACCATAAACCGGCACATCCGATTGCTTCACGTATTGCCCCACTTCCTTCAGGATATGGTTCCCCGTCTGCCGCTGCAACAAACATGCCTCCATATCAATGACCTTATGATATGTTCCGGGCACGTGGAGCCCCAGTGCAAAATCCTCGCCCTTCTCTCTAAAGGGGAGCTCGTGGGGCAGATACCATCGCCTGTCGGAAAAGGAAAACTCCATTTTGTTTCTGTATCCAAAAATGTTTTCCGAAGGGAGCAATGGTTGAACCGACACATCTTTTAACCCTGCGATACGCTCAAGGGGCTCCTTCACGTGTTCCTGCTTAAACACCAACTGCTTCTGGTACGTCACATGCTGCCATTGGCACCCCCCGCAGTAGCCCGCAAAGGGACAGGCCGTTTCAATCCGATCGGGTGACGACGTCAGCAATTCTACAAGACCGGCCTCCGCATAATCCTTTTTTTTCTTGTATATCCTGGCCAATACCCTGTCGCCGGGAACCGTGCCCCGCACAAAGACCACAAATCCATCCAGGCGGGCGATACCGCGCCCCCCATAGGCCATTTTTTCAATGCTCAGTTCAACCGTATGCCCTTTTCGAAGTTTCATTGCCATGCACTCAATATTCGGAAGCGTTTACGCGCTTGATTTGAAAAAATTCATTAAAATTTTCATCGACGAGCGCTGACTTTAATGATATCTATGACCAAAGTCAATGGCTCAGAAGACCCAATTGCCATTTGATGCAAATGACCATTTACCATCACCGGATGGTTATTCAGTCGATTTTCAATTGACTGCCAATGCTAATACAGGGGCTTGATATGATAGAAAAATTCCGAAAGTCGGTCATGAGCGCACATGCGGTGCCTTTGATGTTTCTACTAACCATTTTCTGTTGGCCGGTCGTGGCCCTTTGTGCCAACAGCAACGCCGGAACAAAAGGCGAGGTATTTGAATCGACCATCATCAAAGATAAAGGCGATTACGGCGTTCTCATCGACGGCCGGCGATACCGGGTCACCGAATCGACGATTATTTTCGATCTGCTGGGGAAAAAAATCCCCTTGTGTGACCTGCCCATCCCCTGCAGTGCGGTGGTGGAATACCAACTGATTGAAGGTCAGAACCCCGTCTGCCTTCGGATAGAAGTCAAGCGACTCCTGGAGGATTCGAAGGATTCAAGCTGAGATTAGGTGTTAAGGGCGCAGGTTCGCGTCCCGAAAATAATCAAGGGTTCATCCACATTCAAAAATGGCTCCGGCGCGACATGCTTTCCAATCTGCACATCCATAATTTCGCCATTATCGACAATCTGTCACTTTCCCTTAAAAATGGTCTCAACACACTTTCCGGCGAAACCGGCGCTGGGAAATCCATCATTATCAATGCCATCAATCTTATATTGGGATCAAGATCCACTTCGGACCAGATTCGAACCGGTTCCAGCCACGCATCGGTTGAAGCACACTTTGTTTTTCCCGACAACCCGGAATTGAAGCTGCTGCTGCAGGAATGGAATATTGAATTCAGCCGTGATCTCAAAATCAAGAGAATTATTCTCCTTGCAGGACGGAACAAGGTACTGATCAATGACGCCCCGGCCACACTTCAGATGCTGGGCCGGCTGGCGCCGCATATGGTCAGTGTCTCCAGCCAACATGCCCATCAGCACCTGCTGAAACCGGACCACACCCTTCACCTGCTCGATGAATTCAGCGGACTGGAAAAAGATCGGAATCGTTTCAGCGACGAATATGAAAGATATCAGACGCTCAAAGACGGCATCAGGAAAAGTGAAAACCAGATTGCCGACCACCGGGAACGCCGGGAACTGGGCGGTTTCCAACTCCAGGAAATTGAACGTGTTCAGCCCATGCCGGGTGAAGACGAACTTCTAAATGAGGAAAAAGTTCGGCTCCAGCACGCAGAAGACCTGCTTGAAATCGCCCGAAATGGATATGAATCCCTGTATGAACACAATGATGCCATTCTTTCAGCCCTTTCCCGCTGCGGCAAGAGCGTTGCAAAAGGTGCTCAACTGGACAAACGGCTTTTGCCCATGGCAGAGGCGCTGTCAGAAATCGAGATCAATATCGAGGATGTATCCTTTGCGCTCAGGGATTTCCAGGAAACGGTTCAGATTGATCCCAAACGCCTGGCAGCCGTGGCCGACAGGCTTGATGCACTGAACAGCCTCAAACGGAAATATGGCGGAACCATTGAAAGTATTTTACGCTTCAGGGAGAAACTAACTTCCCGGCTTGACGACCTGGCAGAAAAAAAAGAGGCCCTGGGAAAGCTCGTTGAAAAACGTCAAGCCATGGAAATGGATCTGATGGATCGCGCCGAAGATCTTTCCCGGAAAAGACAAAAGGGTGCGCAGGGGTTTAAGACGGCAATGGAAAGAGAACTCCGCCAACTGCACATGGAAGACACCCGATTTGAGGCCACATTCGAGGAGAATTCTCCCACACCCGGTGATTCAGAAGGCGCTCGCATTGAAGCGTTGGGTCCCCACGGCTTTGATCACGTGGCCTTCATGCTTTCCACCAATCCCGGCGAGGCCATGAAACCCATGTCAACCATCGTCTCAGGTGGCGAACTTTCCAGAATCATGCTGGCCATCAAAACCATCCTTGCCAAGAATGCATTTGTGGAAACCATTGTTTTTGATGAAGTGGACGCGGGTATCAGTGGGGCCACAGCCGAGGTCGTGGGTGAAAAGCTTTTTTCACTGGCCGCATTCCATCAGATTTTATGCATTACGCACCTGCCTCAGATTGCCTGCCAGGGGGAAAACCATTTTTTAGTCAAAAAGGAGGTGACGGGCGGTCGAACCCGGGCGAGGGTCACCAACCTTTCACCCGAGGCGAGGGTCGAAGAAATCGCGAGGCTTCTCGGAGGACGGAACACCACGTCACACGCCGTGGCGCACGCCGAAGCCATGCTGGGGAAAGAAGCCCCATCCAGCTAATAATTTCATTTTGATATATAATGGCAGGGCTACGACGGATCTTGTTTGCTGATGAGCTTGTTCAAAGATTGATTCCAGCGGTCAATTCTCGACACAGTATGTTGCAAAACCTCTATGAGCACCTCTTTTTTG
>JABGPV010000379.1 GCA_018644785.1 Deltaproteobacteria bacterium
CAACGACTCCTCATACCGCCATACATGGGTCCCTCATCAATCGCCATAGGTGGGTCCCATGCCGACCGGCGGTGACACCCTCCTTTGAAAAAAGGAACCACACGAACCAAACAAATCAAAGGACCAAGATGAATGAAGATAAATTAAAAGGAAAGAACCATAGCTTTTCTCTTTTTTCTCAATTACAGGAATTATAAGGAAAGGAATTCAATACGGGATGGGAAAAAAAGCTCAAACGGGGAGAGAATTATACGGAAAACAGCAACAGAATAAAATGGAAGGAATCAAATCACGCAACATAACCTAACCGGCAACATAACGTGCATTAAGTTAGCATCGCACATCCCCCGGCATTATGCAAGACTGGGAAATGTAATCTTGACTTTCTTTGAAGGTTTTGAAATTTAAGGTTAATATAGGTAGTCATCGGTCCTGGCCGATGCTGATTTGAGGCAACTACAAAATATTCGGGTTGCTCTTTTCAAATTCCGTGAATAGGAAATGATCAACCACTTTCAGATAAGGTCGTCACCAGACATCCATACAGAATATTCAGATTCTCGGGTTCCTTTGTGTGAGGATTATCTCTACTTCGATCCGGATTACCCCGTTCAGGCCTATGCCTCATGATTTCTTCAGAACCGGCCATGGGACTTTACGGAGTGGTTTGTCCGGTTTACGCCTAAATCCCATCAATTTCCAAGAATGTCCACCACTTGAAGTCATGGTCGCTCCTCAAGCCACTTCCCAGAAAAACCTCTCAACCGCAATTCTCTCTTAGGCCCAGATGTTGTGGTCATTCTTTTCTTGACACACAGTTGGCACTTCGGTTTAGTTCCCGTCTGAAAAAGGAAATTCTTATCACCTCACCTCACCTATCACCAATGCTCCGAAGATTACCTGAAAAACAGGGCGAAACTCGCAGGTGTCTCCACCAGGGCCTACAGGAAGAAGCTGAATCGTCGTTTTCAACGGGATTTCGAGTGGCAAAGACGTCTGCATGAAACGTTGTCGCAGGCCCGGGAAAAAGAGGAAAATCCGTAGGGGAAAGAGTGCCGGGCAAATCGTTTACAAAGATGTGCCCATCTGTTATAGAGAAATTTCAAATTGTATCAAAGGGAGATGTGAATATGGTGAGAGGAAAATATTTAGGGGTTTTGTTGGTTTCAGGTCTTGCAATGGCTGGCGTTCTTTTGTCAGGATGTGTATCAGACCATTTTAATCCCATGAAGGTTGGGAGTTTTTTCATTGAATGTATCCATTCCTCAGCTGTTTACATTTCTGACGTAACTATCGACCAAGATGCTGACGGATGTGAAATCGCCGGAAAAGTTTATCGTCGGAACCCTTCAATTTCAGGTTTGGGGCATATTGATGTGGCGGTCGTCAGCCCTGCTGGAGATGTCCTTGAGAAAGTCAGTGTTTCTTATTTTCCTAAAATCCTCCCGAAGACGCCGGGCGCCCGTAAACATCGCGGGTCGCGCTTTGAGGTACGATTAGCATCTGTTTTTCCGCAATGGTGCACAGTGCGAGTCGCTTATCACGGAGGTTCGCAATCCGATAAAAAAGTCTTTGATTGTGGAGATAATGCCGCGGCGCCTGTTGTTATTGATTATGGGGGGTGATTGATTGCTGCTTGGCCAATTGTTGCGAAACAGCAGCGATAAAGGGATCAGGCATCCTTCACAACAACAGAAATAATTCGCGTCTTCATGGTTTAGATTACGTTTTGAAGGGATTTGCTTTCATTACGGTAGACACAATATCAAGTCTACCATGATTTCCATTCTAATCTAGAGGCTTGGTTCAAGGTCATAGATTCACCAATACGTGCATTATGTTGCGAATTGCCCTAACCCTTTGAAAGTAATAAGATGCTGACACGTGCTTCGAGATACCGTAGCATGCATTTCAAGGGAAGCGGGGTCATGGAAATGGGGCACCTTCTCAATAATCTTTAATACCGCGCTGGCATTTTGCCTATCAGCGGCAGTCTTTCAAATCGGATCATTATTAGTAAATTGATCTGTTCACAGGGAGATAGGCGAAATGGAAATGATGATTGTGATTCTGATAGTGGCCGTTGCTTTGTTTTGCACCATCAGGTCTTTTGTAAAAAACCTAAAGGAAATAATAGTTGCGGGTGCGGGTGTTCATGCGGACCGGCAAGTACTCAATGCGAAATCAGGGAAAGGGAAAAAATATGAGAAGGGGTCTTCTCATAATCAGCAAAAATCAACTGAAAACATATAAGGAGGTATGAGAGTGATGAAGAAGGTTGCTTTGGGTTGCTTGCTGGCAATCCTTGGCATTTTTCTGATGGCAGGCAATGGATTGGGTTACGAAATCAATGATAAATTCTCCATAGGGGGCATCATCGCCGGGATAGGTCAATATCAGAGTATCAGCGATGCCCCCGGGTTTGAAAATCAGGGGAGAGGTATTCTCCTTATTGAGCCCGAGATCAGTTTCACCCCCACGGACTCGGACGAGCTCTTTGCCAAGTTCGGGTTTGGGGCGGGAAACGGCTTAGATGGAGAAGGCCGGTCTCCCTTTGTGATTGCCCCGTGGGGTGGAAATGTACAGGATGACTACAAGGAAATCAACGGCAGAAACCGCGACTATCTGCTCACGGCCTGGTATAAACATACGTTCAGCTTCAGCGAAGACCACTCCCTGGGGCTCACGGGCGGGATTATTGACGCCACAGACTACATGGATGAAAATGCCTTTGCCAATGATGAGTACACCCAGTTCATGAATGCGGCGCTCGTAAACGGACCCAGCGCTTTTCTGCCGTCCTATGACATCGGTGGGGCTGTGGAGTGGGAGATCGCCGGTTTTTCCGTGAAGGGCGTGGCCATGGCCTTAGGGACCAATGGTGAAGAAGGTCAGTTTGAAGAGCCATACAACTTCTATGGAATGCAATTCGGCTACACCGTGGACTTTGGTCTGGGTGAAGGAAATTACCGCTTGATTGTGGATACCACCAGCAGTGATTTCAGCAATGTGGCCGGCACAAAAAAACAGCGGTTGAGTTCCGCCTTGATCTCCTTTGACCAGCAACTCGGGGAGATCTTGGGTGCCTGGATCCGGTTCGGCTGGCAGGATGACGAAGCGGCCATTAATTATAAGGATATTTATTCAGGGGGGTTGAACATCAGCGGCAATCTCTGGGGTCGCGACTACGACAACATCGGAATCGGTTATGCCCACCTGAGGGGCGGCAACCTGGATGTGGACAAAACCGACGTATTCGAAATCTACGGACGCTTTGCCCTGAACGACATCTTCGCTATTACGGGAGATGTGCAGTACATGAAAGACTCCATGAAGGTGGGCGACAGCCCGGACGGCTGGATCTTCGGGCTCCGTGCCACGGCTGAATTTTAAGGTATTTAGAGGTAGGCCTAAAATCACTCTCTCCTAAGACCTGAGAGCCTGGTGATGGTGAGTTAGCGAAATGTCAAAATAAAAGGCCTTGTTTTTAGAAAGTCAAAACCTTGTCGGCTTCCATGGCAATCTCATACAGGTCATCCATCCAACCAATGGGAAACATGGACCTGACGAATGTCATAGGCAGGGGAATGTCGGGATCGTGTCGGAAACCATTCGTATATGGCGATTTTCTGGAGATGATGCTGATTTGGAAAGACGGTGCCTGGAGGTAGGGGGTTGGATATGGTCAATAAGGTATCCATACCCATGGAACCAATCGCCAATCCGACGACCCACCCCATCCGGTTTCTGAGGAAAAGCATTCATTTTTCCACAAGCCTATCCCGATACCGGGAACCTCATATAGGAGCCATTTAGACCAGCATGCCCCCTTGACCCTACCCCAAGTATGCGTCGGAGGATTTCTGTCTTTAAAGTGGCCGTATATGGGTTGTTTTCGTCACTGATGATGGTTCTGGAGATTAATGGGAGACAGTGTGCTGGCAATGTGATTTTGCTATTGTTTTTGAACCAGCAAAAATACCCACCCGTGGTGCCCGGATGAATGGGGTTGGACGAGCCCCTGTCGCCCTCTACTGGCCCTCGTTGGGGTTTAAACAGGGGGTTTTAGAGAAACGAATACCATAGTAAGGGGTGGGGTGAAAGGGATGGGCGTGACCGACAGGGTTAGGACTGGAAGATGTAACCTTGAATTATTCCGGGGTGGGTTAAAAGTTAACCATAATATAGGAAATGTTGAATCGGGCATTGCCGAACATAGCTGCATATCCAACCCTATTTCTTATCCAAAACCTCCAT